>CALWXY010000152.1 GCA_944385595.1 uncultured Oscillospiraceae bacterium | reverse complement strand
CGCCGGCAGCGCGAGGCTTTTGCCCGGAATCGCGCCGACGGCGGCGCGCAGCTTATAGCCGAGACTCCTCCCCCAGAGCCCGTCGGCTTTCGCGCCGCCGGTGGCAAGGGCGTAGAACAGCCCGCCTTTGAATTTGCGCCAGCAGGCCATGCAGAAGCTCCAGAACAGCCCGCCTCGGAAAAGCCGCGCGAGGAAATCGCGAAAGCGCGCCAGCAGGGCGATAAAGAAGCTGTTTTCAAGGTATTCCAAGCCCTAGCGCCCCCTGTTCTTCAGCTCGTAGAGCCGCGCGAGCGAGCCGTAGAGCCTGTGCCGCAGGCAAAAGGCGACCATGCCCTTGTTCCGGCTCATGTTTTTGGGGCGGTAGCTCGCTATCGCCTCGGCGAAGAGCGGCAGCGCGCACAGCGCCCTCACGCGCTCGGCCCTGCCGCGCACCGGCGCGCCGGGCGCGAACTCGTTCGACACCGCGATCAGCAGACCCGCCCAGGCGTTGTTCAGCCGCCACCACGGCGGCGCGGGTATGTCGAATTTCTCAATCAGCGCCTGCTTGCGCGCAGCGCTCGCCTCGAAGGTCTGCACAAAATCCGGCAGATAGCGCCGCGTCACCGACGCGGGGTTCTGCGCGTAGATATACAGCTCCCGCGCCGTCACCGCGAGGCGGCATGGGTGCGAGAAGTATTCGATTAAAAACAGCTCGTCCTCGAGATATGCGCCCGAGAACTCTATGCCGTTTTCCTTTATCACCCCGGCGCGGAACAGATAGCGCCAGACGGTGCCGAGCAGCAGCTCGCGGCTGAGCCTGTCGCACAGCAGCGGCAGGACTATCCCGGCGCGGACGCGCTCGGAGTCGTAGACCCCGGCGGCCATGGGCGGGCGGCGCAGGACGCGCGTGCCGTCCGGCCACTCGTCGCAGTAGGAGCAGGCGGCGCAGTCGGCCTCGCGGCCCTCCATGGCGGCGAAGAGCTCGGAGTACATCTCCGGCTCGACGGCGTCGTCCGCGTCGACGAAGGCGATGTACTCGCCGCGCGACTCGGCTATGCCCCGGTTGCGCGCCGCGGAGACGCCCGCGTTCTCCTGCCGTATTATCCTGACGCGCCCGTCGCGCCGGGCGAGCTTTTCGCAGATTGCGGGGGTTTCGTCGCGTGAGCCGTCGTCCACGATTATGAGTTCAAGGTCTCTCCACTCGCCGCCGAGCACGCTCATGGCGCTGCGCTCGAGGCAGCTGTGCGCGTTGTAGGCTGGTATGATGACGCTCAGTTTTGGCATGTCAGTCTCCTTAACAGAAAAGGGGGTACGGAAAGCTATCCGTACCCCCTCGCTTACATGATGGATTACATGGCGCTCATTTTCTGAGCCATGCTGGACTTCTTGTGGGCCGCATTGTTCTTGTGGATGAGACCCTTGCCGGCCGCGCGGTCAACACACTTGACGGCAACTTTATAGGTAGTCGCGGCTGCTTCACGGTCGCCCTGAGCCACTGCCGCGTCGAACTTCTTCAGAGTAGTCTTGAGAGCGGACTTCTCGGCCTTGTTCTTTGCGTTTCTGGCCTTCGCGAGTTGATTTCTTTTGATTGCGGACTTAATGTTGGGCATGTTGCGTTTGCCACCTCCTCCTATAAATTATAGGTCCGGTTCACCTGGACCCGCGGAAATGTATTGTAGCACTAAAATCCAGAAAAATCAAGAGATTTTTCAAAAAAAGTTTGCATATAATCCCCGCCCGCGCCAAAACTAAGCGAAACGACTGGAGGTGGCGCAAAATGGAGACTTCACCCGTCCGCACCGACCTCGCTCTGGAGGCGCGCGAGAGCGCCTCCGGCGAGCTGCGGGGCGTCGCCGAGGAGCGGCGCGAGCTGCGCGGCTTTCACGTCACGCGGCTGCGCGTGCTGGACGAGCGCGGCGAGGAAGCGTTATGTAAACCACGCGGGGAATACGTCACCGTCGAGCTGGACAGGCTGCTCCGGCGCGAGGAGAACGCCTTTTCCGACTGCGCGGAGCTGCTGGGCGAGGTGCTGCGCTCCCTGCTCGGCGCGCTGCCGGACGGCGGCTGCGTGCTGGCCGTGGGGCTTGGCAATGAGTACATCACGCCGGACGCCATAGGCCCCTGGGCTATGGACAGCGTGCTGGTGACGCGGCACCTCGCCCAGCTGCCGGAATTTCGGCATTTCCGCCCGGTGGCGGCGCTGCGCTCGGGCGTGCTGGGGACAACCGGCATAGAGTCGGCGGCGCTGGTGTCGCTGCTGTGCCGCGAGCTGCGCCCGGCGGCGGTGATCGCGGTGGACGCGCTGGCCTCGCGCTCGACTGAGCGCCTCTGCCGCACGGTTCAGCTCTCGGACGCGGGCATAGTGCCCGGCTCGGGCGTCGGCAACGCGCGCGAGGCGCTCTCGCGCGATACGCTGGGCGTGCCGTGCATAGCCGTCGGCGTGCCGACGGTGGTCGACGCGAGCAGCATAGCGCGCGAGCTGGCCTCCGCGGCGGGCGTGAGCCTCTCGGGCGAGCTGCCGAGCGGCCTCATCGTCACGCCCCGCGACATAGACCGCTCCGCCCGCGACGCGGCCAAGCTCGTCGGCTACGCGATAGACCTCGCCCTCCACCCGGGGCTGACCGTTGCAGATGTCGATATGCTCCTAAGTTAGCGGGGACGCGATGCGAAACCATTTTTCTTTTAGAAAGAAAAAGGGTTTCGCGCTTCCAAAAAGAAATCTTTTTTGCGCGTATCCGAGTTCCCGCGCCGCCGACACGGCGCCGTTAGAATTGAAGAGCGCTCAGTCCCACTCCGCGCCACAAGGCGCTCGCCGCCGGGAACTTCGGCAGTCTCAGCTCCGACTTCGGGGCGCCTCGATTTTACAGAGTTGTTCACCTGTGCGCGTCTGTAGACGCAGGCATTGACAGCTTGTATGGAGACTAAGGCGTCCTTGCGAGGGGCTTTGATTCACAACTCAGGATAAATCAGCGCCGGAGCGAAGCGGGGTGGCGCGGCCGGGGGTGAGAGCGCTATCCGAATTCCCTTTACAGCCGCTCTACAGACGCTGACACTCAGATACGCGCAAAAAAGATTTCTTTTTGGAAGTGCGAAACCGTTTTTCTTTCTAAAAGAAAAATGGTTTCGCGTCCCGCGCCCCCGAAGTGCGCCGCACTTCTTTTAACCGCAAAAAATGTTCCACGTGGAACATTTTGCCCCCTGTTCCACGTGGAACAATTCGCCTATTTATGATTGAAAACGCCCGGCTTCGGTGGTATAATCTACTCCGTAACAGTAAAATTACGGATAGAGGTACCACCGATGGCAAAAATCATCGCCGTTGCCAACCAGAAGGGCGGCGTCGGCAAGACAACAACCTGCACCAGCCTGTGCTGCGCCCTCAAAAACCGCGGCAGGCGCGTGCTCCTCTGCGACGCCGACCCCCAGGGCAACTCCACCTCCGGCATGGGCGTCGACAAAAACGCCTCGCCCAATATCTACGACATACTCGTCAACGGCGAGAGCGCGGAAAACTGCATAGTCAAAACCAAATACGGCGACGTCATCCCCTCAAACAAGGAGCTGTCCGGCGCGACTATCGAGCTGGTCGACGCCGAAAAGCGCGAATTTGTCCTCAAATCCGCCCTCGACGCCATTCGCGACAGCTACGACTACATATTCATCGACTGCCCGCCGTCCTTGGAGCTGCTCACCCTCAACGCCCTCGTCGCCGCGGACACCGTGCTCGTCCCGGTTCAGTGCGAATACTACGCCCTCGAGGGCATAGCCGACCTCACCACGACCATCAAGCTCACCAACAAGCGGCTGAACTCGGCGCTCAAGATAGAGGGCATAGTCCTCACCATGTACGACAGCCGCACCAATTTCTCCAACCAGGTCGCGGACGAGCTGCGGAATTACTTCGGCGACCTCGTCTACAAGACCTTCATACCCCGCAACGTGCGCCTCGCCGAGGCGCCGAGCCACGGCAAGCCCGTCATGGCCTACGACCGCCTCTCCAAAGGCAGCCGCGCCTATATGAAGCTCGCCAACGAATTTTTGAAGAAGCAGGAGGCAAAAAATGCCTGAAAAAAGCAGAAAGGGCCTCGGCACCGGCCTCGGCGCGCTGTTCGGCGGCGAGCCGGATGAGCCTGAGAAGTCCCCGGAGAGCGAGCAGCCCATACTTGAGCTGCCGATTTCAAAGGTGGAGCCCCGCGCCGAGCAGCCGCGCTGTACCTTCGACGAGGTAGCCCTCGCCGAGCTGAGCGAGTCCATCCGCCAGTACGGCATGATTCAGCCGATAACCGTCAGGCCGCTCGAGAGCGGCTACTACCAAATTATCGCCGGCGAGCGAAGATGGCGCGCCGCGCGCATGGCGGGGCTGACCGAGGTGCCGGTGCGAATCCTCGACGCCGACGACCGAAGGGTCAGCGAGCTGGCGCTGGTCGAAAACCTCCAGCGCGAGGACCTGAACCCCATAGAGGAGGCGCGCGGCCTCCGCTCGCTGATGGACGACTACGGCATGACCCAGGAGGAGGCGGCTCAGAGCGTCGGCAAATCGCGCTCCGCCGTCGCAAACTCGCTGCGTCTGCTGAACCTCTGCCCATACGTCTCCGAGCTGCTCGAGCAGGGACTGCTGACCACCGGCCACGCCAAATGCCTGCTCGCCATCACGGATTCCGCCGCCCAGGAGGCCGCCGCGAACACCATAGTCGCGCAGGGGCTGTCCGTCCGGCAGACCGAGCGCCTCTGCGCCCGGCTCGCAAAGGAGACCGAGAAGCCCGAGGACAAGCCCAAATCCAATGAGATTGTCGTCGACTACGCCGCCGAGACCGAGAAAGACCTCGAGCAGGCGCTCGGCAGGCGCGTCAAAATCGTCGACGGCCGCAAAAAAGGCCGCATCGAGCTGGAATACTACAGCGCCGACGACCGCGAAGCCCTCATAGCCGCGCTGATAAAGCTCGGCAAGCTGTAAAATACATAACAATTATTATAACAGGGAGTAATCAAAATGCTGGACATCAAAATTATCCGCGAGAATCCTGAGGACGTCAAGACCCGCCTCAAGGCCAAGGAGGTCGACTGCGACGCGGCCATAGACCGCATCCTCGAGCTCGACGGCGAGCGCCGCGAGCTGATTTTCAAGACCGAGAGCGCCAAGAGCGAGCAGAACAAGACGACCAAGCAGATACCGGCGATGAAAAAGGCGGGCGAGGACACCACCGCCGTCTTCGCGCGCATGAACGAGCTGAAAGAGGAGATAAAGGCCATTGACGCCCGCCTCAAGGAGGTCGAGGACGAGTACCGCACCCTCATGCTCGGCCTGCCGAACCTGCCCGACCGCGACCTGAGGCCCGGCGGCAAGGAGAACAACGAGCCTATCCGCTACTTCGGCGAGAAGCACAGCTTCGACTTTGAGCCGAAGCACCACGTCGACCTCTGCACCGACCTCGGCCTCATCGACTACGACCGCGGCACCAAGCTCGCGGGCAGCGGCTTCTGGATGTACAAGGGTCTCGGCGCGCAGCTCGAGTGGGCGCTGCTCAACTACTTCATCGACTGCCACCTCGCCGACGGCTACGAGTTCATCCTGCCCCCGCACATGCTCGAGTACCAGTGCGGTCTGACCGCCGGTCAGTTCCCGAAATTCGCCGACGAGGTGTACAAAATCGAGAACCCGACCGACGACCGCGTCCACTACATGCTGCCCACCGCCGAGGCGGCGCTCGCGAGCGTCTACCGCGACGAAATCCTGAGCGAGGACGACCTGCCGAAGAAGTTCTTCGCCTACACTCCCTGCTTCCGCCGCGAGGCCGGCTCCTACCGCTCCGACGAGCGCGGCATGGTGCGCGGACACCAGTTCAACAAGGTCGAGATGTTCCAGTTCACCCGCCCGGAGGACTCCGACGCGGCATTCGACGAGCTGGTCACCAAGGCTGAGAAGCTCGTGAGCGGCCTCGGCTTCCACTTCCGCACCGTTAAGCTCGCCGCGGGCGACTGCTCCGCGTCGATGGCCCGCACCTACGACATCGAGATTCTGATTCCGTCCATGAACGGCTACAAGGAGGTCTCCTCCGTCTCCAACGCGCGCGACTACCAGGCGCGCCGCGGCAACATCCGCTTCAAGAGGGCCGACGGCGGCAAGACCGAGTTCGTCCACACCCTCAACGGCTCCGGCCTCGCCACCAGCCGCATCTTCCCGGCCATGGTCGAGCAGAACCAGCGCGCCGACGGCAGCGTCGTCGTACCCGAGGTCCTGAGAAAATATCTCGGCGGGCTGGAAGTTATTTCCAAGAAATAGGGGAACGATATTCGAAACCCATTTTCTTTTTAGAAGAAAACGGGTTTCGAGCTTCCCAAAAGAAAATCTTTTGCGCGCATCTTAGTCTCAAGC
>CALWXY010000151.1 GCA_944385595.1 uncultured Oscillospiraceae bacterium | reverse complement strand
GGAATTCCCTCCTTTGCCTCACCACCCGCCCCGTTTTGCCAAATCCAGCATCCCGAAGCAGAACCGCTGCCACCATGTCAATGTAATCTGTGACGGGTCGCCGTCGCGGATTCGCATGGTGCGGCGTATCTCCTTGGGAATGACGACCCGGCCGAGGTCGTCTATCCTCCGAACTATTCCGGTTGCTTTCATTTGAAAACTCCTTTTCCTGTTTTGTAGGCATGTGTATTATCTGTTGGATTATGGCGATTATGCAGACGGATATTCTTTAGGAATCGCCCTTGTGCAGAAAGCTGATCTCTCCTGTGCATGTTTTGATTCCTGATGCGCTTGACAGCCGCAGTTGCGCGGCAATATAATAACCTTGCGGTGAATGTCAAAAAACACACAAATCGGAGCGCATGAGCGCCCCGGAATTTTATAATTTTTAAAGGAGTAGATTCAAATGAGCTTTGTCCCCAAGGGAATCCTGCCCGCCATGATTACCCCCATGACCAAGGATTATAAGGTCAACATCCCCGCCCTCCGCAAGCTGATCGACTACATGATCGACGGCGGCGTGCACGGCATCTTCGCCATCGGCACCACCGGCGAGTTCTACGCCCTCACCAACGACGAGTACCGCGAGGTCCTCGAGGTCACCGTCGACCAGGTCGCGGGCCGCGTCCCCGTCTACGCCGGCTGCAACTCCATCGGCACCCGCCAGTCCATAGAGCTCACCCACATCGCCTCCGAGGTCGGCGGCATCAGCGCCATCAGCGTGCTGACCCCGTACTTCATCAGCCTCACCCAGAACGAGATCTACGACCACTTCCGCACCATCGCAGAGAACACCGATATGAACATCATTCTCTACGATAACGCCCCCAAGACCCATATGACCATCAAGCCCGCCACCGTCGCCAAGCTGGCCGACCTGCCCAACATCGTCGGCATCAAGGACTCCACCGGCGACCTCACCAACACCGCCGACATCATCGGCCGCACCACCCGTGCCGGCAAGGACTTCCACGTCATGATGGGCCGCGACAGCCTCATCCACGCCGCCCTGTGCTACGGTGCCACCGGCGCTGTCGCCGCCGCCGCCAACGTCGCCCCGAAGCTCTGCGCCGACATCTACAACAAGTACATGGCCGGCGACATCAAGGGCTCCCTCGAGGATCAGTACAACCTGGTTCCCCTGCGCGTGGCCTTCGGCCTCGGCAGCTTCCCGACCGTCATCAAGGAGGCCCTCGAGCTTGTCGGCATCGAGGCCGGCCCCTGCGCCATGCCCACCGGCGTCATGACCGCCGAGGAGAAGGAGCAGCTCAAGAAAATCCTCAAGAACATGGGTCTTATCGACTAAAATAAATACAAAAAATCCCGGCCGGACGGCCGGGATTTTTTTGTTCATTCATCAAAGTATCAGCCCGCCGTCGCAGCCGCAGACCTGACCTGTGATGAACGAGGCCGAGTCGGAGGCGAGGAAGGCCACGAGCTGCGCCACGTCCTCCGGCGAGCCGGTGCGGCAGAGGGGCGTCTCGTCGGCGACGGCGGCGCGGTCGGCGACCGAGAAGCAGGCGGTCATGTCGGTGTCGATGAAGCCGGGCGCGACGGCGTTGACCCTTATGCCCGACGGCCCCAGCTCCTTCGCGAGCGACTTCGAGAGGCCGATGACGGCGGCCTTGGTGGTCGAATATGCCGACTCAGCCGACGAGCCGTAGACGCCGCAGACGGAGGCGATGTTTATGATGACGCCGCTCTTGCGGTGCACCATCTGAGGTATGACCTCGCGGCAGCAGTAGAACACGCCGTCGAGATTCACGCCGCGCAGGCGCTGCCAGAGCTCGTCGGAGATATCCTGCAAAAGCCCGGGGACGACTATGCCGGCGTTGTTGACCAGCAGGTCGACCTCGCCGATTTGCCGGAACATGGCGCGCACCTGCGCGGGGTCGGCGACGTCGGCGCGTATGGCCTCGGCGCCAAGCTCGCGCGCAATGGCGAGGGCTTTTTCCTCGGACTCGAGATAGTTTATATAGACCTTC
Source organism: uncultured Oscillospiraceae bacterium (assembly GCA_944385595.1). Classification (GTDB taxonomy): domain Bacteria; phylum Bacillota; class Clostridia; order Oscillospirales; family Oscillospiraceae; genus Heteroscillospira. The sequence goes on along the minus strand of CALWXY010000151.1, from coordinate 4,946 downwards.
CAGCCGTCGGCGTGCAGGCGGCGGGCTATTGCAGCGCCTATGCCGCGCGACGAGCCGGTTACGAGAGCAGTTTTCATATACAGACCTCCATGGTGAATATTCTATGCTATATTAGCACATCCGGCGGCGAAATGGAACATTTGCGGCGGAGAAAGCGTCTGTTGAAATGAGAGAGGCGCTGTGCTATTATGTACTGCGAGGTGAAACATATTGAGGACTATCATCTGCAAGCGATGCGGTTCACCCATAGACGCCTCGCAGGGCGAATGCCCTGTCTGCGGCGCGGTGTACTACATACTTCCCGAGGATGACGGGGCCGAGGAGCGCGAGGGCACAAAGGTCTGGGAGCGCGACGAGGCCGACGAGATATACAGGGCCATAGAGCGCGAGTCGGCGGATACCGACGAGCCGACGCAGCTGTTCACGGCGCAGCCCGCGCCGCCGCCCAAGGCGCAGCCTCCGGAGAAGAGGGAGGCTCACCCGGCGAAGAGGGAGCAGCCCGTGCGGCAGGCCCACGGCGCAAATGAGCGCCTGCCGAGCCGCACATGGGTCTACGCCGCGGCAGCCGCGGCCATGCTCGCGGTGCTGACGCTGGTGCTCTGCTTCATGACCGGCGTGTTCGACTTCGGCGCGAAGAGCGGCGACATGCCGTCGCTGGTCGGGCTGAATAAGGACGTCGCCGTCGACCAGCTCCGCGCCATAGACATAAGCCCCACCGTGATATACGAGGAGAGCACGGAGCCGGAGGACACGGTCATCCGCCAGAGCCCGGAGGAGGGCGCTGCGATAGGCTCGCAGGGCGTGACGCTGTGGGTCTCGTCCGGCGGCGCCGAGGAGACCCCCGGCGTGGAGACAGAGTACGTCGAGGTGCCGCAGCTGATAGGACTCACCTACGAGCGCGCGGCGGCGCAGCTGGCCGCTCTGGGGCTGACAGCGGTGCGCGGCGAGGACGAGTTCAGCTCCGCGCCGGAGGGCGAGGTCGTGCGCCAGAGCCCGCTGAGCGGGGCGAAGGTCCAGCCGGGCGGCACGGTGACGCTGAACGTCTCGAAGGGCGAAGAGGAGAGCGAGTTCACCGTCGTGCTCACAGCCGGCAAGGGCGGCACGGTGTCGCCCAGCGGCAGCGTGAGCGTCGAGGCGGGCGGCAGCATCACCATAGCCGCCATACCCGACCAGGGCTATGAGCTGCGCGAGCTGCGGATAGACGGCGTGAGCGTCGGCGCGGTGGGCGAGTACACGATAGAGAATGTGCGCGAGAGCCACAGCGTCTACGCGGTGTTCGCCGCCGTGGCCGCGCCGCCGGAGCCGTCGGCCTCGCCGTCCGCGCCTCCGGAGAGCGAGGCGCCGTGGGTCTCGCCGAGCGATATTGGACAATAAGCAAAAAATCAGGGAGCACAATCGTGCTCCCTGATTTTTTGCGTTTTGTGGGGTTATCCGAGCTTTGTCCAGCTCTCGACGCCGTTTTTGATGCTGTGGTCGTGCTCGTTTGCCGCCTCCACTATGTCGTAGTAGGCCCAGTAGTAGCGGCTGACGTCGCTGAAGTCGACGATCTCGTCGGAGTGGCTGTCGACGAAGTCCTTGTCGGCGCTGCGGTAGAGCATGCGGTTGACTATGGCCGCGACCTCCGCGCGGGTGATGGTGTTGTCCGGGCGGAAGCTGCCGTCGGCGTAGCCGTTGACCCAGCCGTACTTGACGGCGCTGACGACCTGCTCGTAGAACCAGTCGCTCTCGAAGACGTCGGAGAAGATGTCGTCGCCGTCGGCGTCCATGTCGGCGAAGCGCATGGCGATGGCGGTGAACTCAGCCCTCGTGATGGCGCGCTCCGGCTCATACAGCCCGTCGCCGACGCCGTTGATGATGCCGAGGGAGGCGAGGACGTTGACGGCCTCGGTGTACCAGGCGTCCTCCGGGACGTCGGTGAAGCTGGCTGTGAGCTCGACGTCCTTGTCGAGCAGGAGGTTGTAGAAGAGCTGCGCGGCCTGAGCGCGGGTCATGTTCTCGGTGGGACGGAAGCTGCCGTCCTCGAAGCCGCTGATGTAGCGGATGTGGTCGCCGGTGATCAGCCAGCCGGAGACGCCGGTGTCGTCCGGGTCGGCGATGCCGCTGTCGGGCTCGGGGTCGGAGGTGGTGCCGCCGCCACCGCCGCCGCCACCGCTGCTGGTGCGCTTCGCGGTGACCACGACGGCGCTGTCGTTCGCCGCGGCGTAGTGCCCGTCGCCAGCGAAGCTGAGGGTGAAGGTGTAGGTCTCGTTGGCGTTTGCGAGCGAGACGTCGGCGGTGAAAACGCCGCTGTTCTCAGTCCAGGTGAGCTGGCTGAGGTCGAGGGTGCTGCCGTTCTTTGTAGCGACGGTGAGCAGCGACTTGAGGTCGGTGTTAGCCGGGAGATTAGCGCCGCTCATCGTGAGCGTGACGGCTCCGCTGCCGGAGAGGCTCGCGGGAGTGGCGTCGACGGAGAGCACGGGCTGAATCTTCTCGATGGTGACTGTCTGCGTCTCCGTGAAGGAGTAGCTGCCGATGCCGACGGCCTGCACAGTATAGACTCCCGGCTCTTCCAGATAGGCCAGTGCGCCGGCGGTGTCGTTGAAGCTGCTTGCTGCGCCGCTGTCTTTCGAGATGGACAGAGTGTACTCGGTGCCTATGGTCAGCCTGGTACCATTGTTGGTAACGGCAATATCAGTTGCGCCGGTTTCTCCATATGTCCACCTGGTGGAGGGCGTGATGCTCAAATCAAAGTCTGTGCTGGTGACTACGACGGTGAAAGTCTTATTCACGCTGTCCATGTAGTTTCCGGTGCCCTCAATGGTGACGTTGGCCTCACCGGCCTGAGTGTTGTTTGCATAGGCGACCTTGAAGTCCTGGCTGGTCAAGCTGCGCTGCAGCGCTTCATCATAGATGCCCACCTCGGGACGCGCCTCGCCACCGGTGGAGATGTTGACCGTAGCGGGGACAGTGATAGTGAAGTCGCTGTCATCCGTGATGGCACGTCTGCCGATGGAGAAGGATATGGTGGCTGTTCCGGTGTAATTATTGCTGGTGTCCGCTGCCTTGACATAGACGTGAGCTGAATTTACTCCGGCATTGATGTTGTTCTGATAGCCGTCATCACCGGCAGAGCTGTTGATTGTGAATTCAACCTGCTTAGTGCCGCCGGCCTCATCCGTGAATTCTCCGCCGGAAACAGTGGGCTTTTGCGGATTTGCGTTATAAGTCAGACTGTCATCGTCAACAGTCCACGCAATGTCGTTGCTTCCTATGTCTTTCTGAAGTACCAGCAGAGTGAAACTGCCGTTCTGGCTGCCGTCATAGAGGCCCATGCCCGTGGCGGTTACGACATACATGCCCGCATCAGGAATATCCTGCAGCTGGGTGATCTGTGTGCCGTTCGCGGTTCCCAGATAATCATAGTACACGCAGCTGAGGGCGTAATCCGTGTTATAGGTCAAAGCTGAGCCGGTTGCATTGGTAACTTCAATCAAATCTGTGATATCGCCGTTTTCCGGAATCAGCCGTTCGCCGTAGGTGACGACCACGGTATCTTTTCCGTCATAGGTCATGTTGAAGCCGCCCTCGCTGGTCTTGGGCATCAGCATGTACCGAACCGTCATGGTGCCGGTGTGCTGGGGGTCATTTACAACGGCTACTGTGATGGTGTAAACGCCGGGTATGGAGAAGCTCAGTTCAAGCCCATTTACAGTGCATCCGCTGCTATCGCCGTTGGGGCCGGCCACATTGGTGATTTCAATATGCTGCTCGTCGATGTAGTGGTCGCCGTGGCGCACGGAAACCGTAGCAGTGGCTGTTTCCGGCGCATCCAGAGAGCCGTAGTAGCGGCTGAGTTCCGCGGTCAAGCTCACCTCGGAGACCTGAACGATGCTGAAGTGCTGCTCCACTTCGCCGCCGTAATTTCCGATGCCTTTGACGGTGACAGTGCCGGTGCCGATTTGGACGTTGTCGGTATAAATAACCTCATAGTCCCGACCCTCGGTCAATTTGACGTTGTTGCCGCCGATGGTGTCCCATACCTCCACAGCGGGCCGAATCTCGCCGCCGCTATAGACGAACTCGTCGGATGCGATTTTGCTGACCATGTCGCTTCCGTCGTAGGTCGTATCATAGATACCGGAGATGGCCTTGGGATTGATGGTAACCAGCGCCTTGCCGGAAACCGGGTTTGAACCGGCTGCAGTGACGTAATAGAACACTGTGTATGTGCCGGCCTCCTTGAATTTCGGATTTTCCGCTGTGTACTGGTTGGAAGAGGGGTTCAGGTTGCTCACGCCGTTTACCCAGTAATATCCGATGCTTTCCTGCTGTCCGGCGGGGACGTTGCTGACAGTTACGTCAATCTGATATTCGGTTGTGCCGTCATAGCTGTCGACCACGTCGTTTGCATGCGCCGTCATGGAGTTCTCATTATTCACATACAGCAGGAAGGTGGCCGTGGCGCCGGTGCGGTTGTCATCGGCGGGAATGTTGGCGGTTATCAACGTAGAGCCAATACCTTTCAGAGTGAGCTGATTGCCGCTCACCTCAGCCACGGAATCGTTGCTGCTGCTGTAAGTAATGCTGCTGAAGTCATATCCATCATCGGGAATGAGGGTAAGGGGATTTGTTTCGAGCGAATAAGTACCGCTGTTTAGCAGGACGCTGACATTCGGATTTTTGAAGGACGCCTGAAGAACGGCCTTGGAGATGACGGCGGTAACTTCACGCGCCACACCGCTGCCGGCATAGGCTCCGCTGGGGTCGTTGATTCGCCAGTACACTTTGTATGAGCCGGCGTCAACCTTGGAGGGGATGGTTTCGGACCAGGAGCTGTCATCTCCGACGTCCAGAGTATACTGAACTGTCACTCCCTGCGGCAGACTGTCCGCGACGGATGCATATACCAGATTCTGGCTGTTGCCGGTATAACTGAGATTCTGGACCGGGAATACCTGAACATTCAG
>CALWXY010000150.1 GCA_944385595.1 uncultured Oscillospiraceae bacterium | reverse complement strand
TCGCGCTGGAGTGCATGTCCGCGCGCGGCTCGGCGCTCTGGCTTTCTGAAAGGGGGTTTCTGGCATGAAGGTGCTGAGAGCATTCCTCATGTCCTTTTCCATGTTCTGCTCAATACCATGCCCCATCCGATTCTGGGACGAGGGGCTGAGGCCGCTGATGACGGCGCTGCTGCCGCTGGTCGGCCTCGTCATAGGCGCGCTCTGGGCGCTGCTCTGCTGGCTCTGCCTGCGGCTCGGCTCGCTGGGGCTTGTCGGCGCCGCGCTGCTCGCCGCCGCGCCGTGGGTGCTCAGCGGCTTCATACACCTCGACGGCTTCATGGACTGCTGCGACGGCATCCTCTCCCGCCGCAATCTCGACGAGCGCAGGCGCATACTCAAAGACCCGCACACCGGCTCGTTTGCCGTCATCAGCCTCGCGCTGATTGCCATGTTCACCGTCGCCGCGTTTTACGAGGCCGATTTCCAGAACTATCTCGCGCTGCTGCCCGTCCCGGCGGCGACGCGGGCGCTCTCCGCCATAGCCGTGCAGCGCCTGCCCGCTATGGGGCACAGCCAATACGCCGCCACCGCGCATCCGGCCTACGCCGTCGCCGTACCGGCGGCGCTGCTGCTCGGCTCCGCCGCGCTCGCGGCATTTATCGGCGTTGGCGCGCTGATCTGCGTGCTCACCGCCGTGCTCGGCTGGTGCGCCGCCTGCTTCTACGCCTACGGCCAGTTCGAGGGCATGTCCGGCGACGTCTCCGGCTACGCCATCACGCTCGGCGAGGCCGCGGCGGCCATAGCATTTGCGCTTATCTGAGGAGGAACCCACATGCTCATACACATGCTGCGCCACGGCGACACTCTGGGCACCGAGCGCAGGCTCTACTACGGCGGCGCCGACCTCCCGCTCACCGCGGCGGGGGCCGACCACATCCGCGCCCTCCGCGCCGAGGGGGGCTTTCCCAATCTTGAGGGGCTGCGGGTCTGCACCTCCGGCATGCTCCGCACCGAGCAGACGCTGGAGCTGCTCTACGGCGACGTGCCGCACGAGGCCATACCCGAGCTGCGCGAGATGGAGTTCGGCGACTTCGAGATGCACAGCTACGAGGAGCTGAAAGACGACCCGCGCTACATCGAGTGGATAAGCGGCGACAACCTCGCCAACCGCTGCCCCGGCGGCGAGAGCGGGAACGACTTCGCCGCGCGTGTGCTCCGCGCCTTCGACGGCATTGTCGCAAAAGGGGAGGACTGCCTGCTCGTCGTCCACGGCGGGGTCATCTCCTGCATCATGGAGCGACTCTTCCCCGAAGAGCGCAAAAACCGCTACGACTGGCAGCCTAAGCCCGGCTGCGGCTACACGGTGGAGCTCACTGAGCGCAGCGTCTGCCGCAGAGCGCTCCCCGATGTGAAGCCCGCCTGGATGGGGAAGGGCTACTCGTTTTTCCAGAACCGCGCCTGCGAGTATTTTCCCTGCCACAAGACCGCAAGGGTCGAGGATTTCAGCTGCATGTTCTGCTACTGCCCGCTGTTTGCCCTGGGCGACAGGTGCGGCGGAAATTTCCGCTACACCGAAAAGGGCGACAAGGACTGCTCGAACTGCCTCGTGCCGCACATGCGCGAGAATTTCGGGCGCATAATCGAGAAATACCCGCTCATACGCGAGCTGGCGGCCAGGAAAAACTGCCGCGAGCGCTGAAAAAATGCCCCGCGCCCCCTTTACACGGGCGCGGGGCTGTGCTATGATGTATGCGTGAATATTGAAAGCGTTGCTCGGCTTTTCGTGGAATCGGGTGAAATGCCCGGCGAGTCGGTCACTGTGAAGCTCCGTTTGGAGATAAGTCAGATACACGAGAGCAACGCCGCTGCTCCTGCCTTGACTGGGAAGCGGAACATATCCGTCCGCGTGCCGCAAGGCCCGCGGTCTTTTGCTTTTGCAGCGCAATTTCACGTCTCCGCCGGAGCCTGTGACGCGGGGCCGCCCTCCCCGCCGCTCCGGGCGGATATCCTCCTGTGCCGCGGCGCAGCTTGTGCCTTTTATCAGGATTTGCCCTCCTGAGTTTTGCGCCGCGGCCATCAGAAAGCCCCCGTCCGTGCCTGACGGGGGCTTATTTATGTCTGAAAAGCCAGGCGAGGCTGTTCCGTGCAAATTTATGCACTTTACCGTTACGAAAATTTTTGTTGACAAATCAATGAGATGGTGGTATCATCCGTGACTGTAAACGCAAGGACGCAGAGTAGTAAGCGGGAAAGCCCATTCAGAGAAGTGTCGGTTGGTGCGAGACACGGTGGCCGCCGCCCCGCCCAACTCGCTGCAGAGCGGCTGTGCCGAAATCAGGTAGGCGCAGACGGGTGCTCCCGTTACAGCGCGGGGATATGACCGTATCCCACAGAGTGACCCCCGTCCGGGGGTAATGAAGAGTGGTACCGCGGAAGGATTTTTGCCTTTCGTCTCTTCTGCCATAGCAGGCAGGAGCGGCGAAAGGCTTTTTTGTTGCCTCCTGACCCTAGCAATCTATTTGGAGGAACCGAAAATGAAAGAATCACACATCCCGAAAACACCGTTTGCACTCGCCTTCTCCGTGGGCGCCGTGCTCTTCTCCGCACACGCCGGAGGCGGCTTCGCCACCGGCAACCAGGCCAACACCTACTACGTCGGCCTCGGCTGGAGCGGTGTCGTCTCCGCCGTCATCGCCATGCTGCTCCTGACCCTCACCATGCGTCAGACCATGGTTATGTACAACTCCCGCGGGCTCACCAGCTACAAGCAGCTTTTCGAGACGCTCTACCACCCCTTCGACAAGATCGAGTGGCTGTTTGAGATCTTCTTCTACATCATGGTGCTCATGGCCGTCGCCGCCGCAATCTCCGGCGCGGCCTCCGCTCTGTAGGGCTACTTCGGCCTGAACTACTATCTCGGCGTCGTGGCCGTCGGCGCGGTGGTGCTGATGCTCACCATCTTCGGCGCGGGCATAGTCCGCGCGGCCTCCACCTACATGGGCATCGCCATTCTGGTGACCGCCATCACCATCTACACCGTCGGCATATTCAAAAGCGACAGCTCCATAACCGCCGTACTCCAGCAGGATTTCGCCGAGCGCGGCTTCGGCGGTATGCCCCAGGCCATAGTCAACGCCTTTACCTACGCGGGCTTCCAGTGCGTGACGCTGCCCACCATGATTGCCTGCGGCACGCCCCTCGAGAACCGCAGAGGCTGCGGCAAGGCCATGTGGATCTCCTTCGCCATGAACACCGTGGCTCTGGTGCTCTCAATCTTCATGCTGCTGTCGTGGCAGAGCGTCTACACCGCCGTCGAGGGCGGCACCACCATCCCCACCCTCACGGCCTGCAACGCTATGGGCATCAGCTGGCTGACCACCATCTACGGCATCTGCCTGCTGCTGTGCCTCATCTCCACCGGCGTCACCACCATCTACGGCTTCGTCGCCCGCTTTGAGAAGCTCCCCATGTTCCAGGCCATAAACTCGGCTCCCGTCCGCAGCGCCATCGTCTCCGCCTTCATCATCATAGTATCCATGTCCATCTCTCTGGTGGGACTCTCCAACATCATCAAGTACGGATACGGCTACTGCGGATATCTGGGCATCGCCGTCGTCGTGGTGCCCTTCCTCACCGCCGGCGTCTACAAAAACCGCGCGTACATCCGCGCCCACGGAGAGGCCTTCCCCCAGCGTCAGGAGGCTGAAAAGCCCGCCGCTGTCAAATATGTGAAAAGCACCCGCCCCGCCGCCCAGTGCGACTGAGCCGCGGATAAAAAAGGAGTAATGATTGAAATGGAAAAAACCCTGTTTCCCGGATACACCATAGGCCCGGACGCCTATGACGACATCGCCGCCGTCTGCCCCGCATTCGGAAAGAAGGCCGCCGTCATCGGCGGCAGGCACGCCCTCGCCGCCGCCGGAGACGCCATCGTCAAGGCCGCCCGCGACGCGGGCATCGAGGTCATCGGCCCGCTCTGGTACGGCGGCGAGGCCTCCCGCGAGAATATGGACATGCTCCGCCCCCAGGTGGAAGAGGCCGACATGCTCTTCGCCGTCGGCGGCGGAAAGGCCATCGACACCTGCAAGGTGCTCGCGCATGAGACGCACCGCCCCTTCTTCACCTTCCCGACCATCGCCTCCACCTGCGCCTCCTGCACCAGCCTCGGCATAGTCTACAACCCCGACGGCAGCCTGCGCGAGTACTCGTTCTCCAAGATTCCGCCCAACCACGTCTTTATAAACACCCAGGTCATCGCCGACGCGCCGGACATCTACCTCTGGGCCGGTATGGGCGACACGATGGCCAAGTACTACGAGTGCACCATCTCCTCGCGCAACGACACCCCCGCCCATTCCGACGCCATGGGCATTGCCCTCAGCAGCATGTGCGCCGAGCCCATCATGCGCTGGGGCCGCAAGGCGCTCGACGACTGCAGGGCCCACACCGTCACCCACGAGCTGACGGAGGTCATTCTGGGCATCATCATCTCCACCGGCCTGGTGTCCAACTTCGTGCAGGTCGACTACACCACCGGCCTCGCCCACGCCGTCTACAACGGCTTCACCGTGCTGCCCTCCACCGAGGCCAACCACCATCTCCACGGCGAGGTGGTCTCCTACGGCATACTGGTCATGCTCACCATCGACAAGCAGTACGCCGAGCGCGACAAGCTCTACGCCTTCAGCCGCTCCATCGGCCTGCCCACCTGCCTGGCCGACGTCCACGCAAAGCCCGAGGATCTCGCGGCGGTCACCGCCAAGGCGCTGGCCGGCATCGACGTCCGCATCTATCCCTATCCCGTCACTGAGCAGATGATAGTCGACGGCATCATGGAGATGGAGGAGTACGACCGCGCGCACAGATAAAAACGCACATTTTATAAAGAGAGGCCCCGGATTTAAAATCCGGGGCCTCTTGCACGCTCAGAGCTTCGGGCGTTTTTCGCTCGACTTTTTCGGGGAGACGGCTTATAATCAGCGCAGACGGAGCTTGGTCAGCGCGCGGCGCGCACATGCCCCGCGCCCCGGAGGAGTGATAGTATGGCTCATGCGGCTGATTTCATAAAAGATCTCATCAGAATATACCTCGGCAAGCGGGTGTCGCGCTCGGCGGCGGAGCTGTCGTATTTCCTCACCCTGTCGGTATTCCCCACTTTGATGTGCGTTTACGCTCTGGTGAGCGAATTCATCCCCACCAGCGGGATAATTGAAGACGTTTTGCGCGGCATCGTCCCCATGGAGACTATACGCACCATAGAGGACTACCTCCTCTATGTGAGCGTTTACTCCGGGCGGCAGATGCTGACGGCGGGCGCGATTTTGATGGCGACCTCCTCGGCGGCGGCCTTCAGGGCGCTGCACAACATCATGGCCGACATTCAGGGCGCGCCGCGCTATCACGGCTTCCGCAGCGTGATCGCGAGCTTCGCGTTTTCGCTCGTGTTCCTCGCCGCCATGTATTTCACCGTCGTCGTCATATTGACGGGCGAGTGGTTTCTGAGGATTCTGGACGAGTACGTCCCCGTCGCGTGGGACTGGAGCTGGCTGCGCTTCGTGCTGCTGTTTGCAATATTGCTGCTTATTTTGCTGGGGGTCTACCACCTCACCTCGCCGCGCGGCAAAAAATCGGCGCTGCTGCCCGGCGCTGTGCTCGCGGCGGCGGCCATGGTGGCCGTGGGCGTCGCGTTCAGCGCGATGGTGAGCATGTCCGTGCGCTACTCGCTGGTCTACGGCTCCCTCGCCTCGCTGATCATACTCATGCTCTGGCTGTACATCTTCGGCAACATACTCATAATGGGAAATGCCGTAAATTTCCTGCTGGGCGAGTACAGGGCGGGGCGGCGTTCTTGACAAAGCCCGCTTTGGGGTGCTATCATCTTAAAAAACACGCCCGAAAGGATGTCTGCTATGCCTGAGATACCGTATAAAATCTACCTCGAGGAGTCCGAGCTCCCGAGAGCCTGGTATAACCTCCGCGCCGACATGAAAAATAAGCCCGCCCCGCTGCTCGACCCCGAAACGCTTGAGCCTGTCTCGGCGGAGAAGCTCTCGGCCGTCTTCTGCGAGGAGCTGGTCAGGCAGGAGCTGGACGACACGACGCCCTACGTCCCCATCCCCGACGAGATCCGCGACTTCTACAAGATGTACCGCCCCGCGCCGCTGGTGCGCGCCTACTGCCTCGAGCAGCTTTTGCAGACGCCCGCCAAGATCTACTACAAGTTCGAGGGCAACAACACCTCCGGCAGCCACAAGCTGAACAGCGCCATCGCCCAGGCCTACTACGCCAAAAAGCAGGGGCTCAAGGGCGTCACCACCGAGACCGGCGCCGGTCAGTGGGGCACGGCCCTCAGCATGGCCTGCGCCTATCTGGAGCTTGACTACCACGTCTACATGGTCAAGTGCTCCTATGAGCAGAAGCCCTTCCGCCGTGAGGTAATGCGCACCTACGGCGCCAGCGTCACTCC
>CALWXY010000149.1 GCA_944385595.1 uncultured Oscillospiraceae bacterium | reverse complement strand
TATAGCCCTCGTCGAGCACGAACTGCATGCCGACGTAGCCCGCGATTTCTCCCTCCGCCTCGGCGGCGAGGAAGACGTAGCCCTCGCCGAGCTGGGTGCGCAGCTGCTGCTCGCTCCACGGCAGCGAGAAGCACTCGCGCTCTATTTTTTCTATGGCCTCGATGTCGCCCTCATGGGCGGGTCGGACTTCAATCATTGCCTTTGCCCTCCCCCGCCAGCTCGTCGGCGAGCAGCTCTGCCTCAGCGAGCATTTTCCGCGCGGCGGCGAGCCATGCGGATTTCAGCCCCAGGCGCGGCGGGGTGTAATCCGCCGCGCCGAGGCACATTATCTTCTCATCGAACTCCGGGAACTCGTTGGCCAGCTCCTCGGCCATGTCGGCGGTCATGCAGAGCACGGCGTCGTAGCGCCGCAGCAGTTTGGCATCGACGGCGCGGGGGCGGTGCTCCGAGATATCGACGCCCAGCTCAAGGCAGGCGGCGGCGCATTTGGCGTCGACCTGCGCGGCGGGCTTCAGCCCAGCGGAGGCCGAGCGCACGTCGTCTATCCCGCGCTCCGCTGCGGCCTTTTGGAAAAAGGCGCAGGCCGCGGGGCCGAGCGAGGCGTCGTCCGCGCTTATGAACAGCACGCTGTCGGCCTCTATAGGCTCGAGCCGGCTCAGCAGCTCGAGCTTGTGCTGCTCGTCCCATTTCTCAAGGCTGCGGTCGCCCGCGAGGCTCTCTATGTGGTGCGTCAGCTCGTGGCGCAGCGTCGCGTCCAGCTCCTTTGCGAGCTCCGCGTCGCTCTCGTCGGGGCAGGCGGCCTCGAACGAGCCGTAGTATATCTCAACTCTCCGCCCCGTCTGGTCGACGATGTACATGCCCATGACCAGCAGGCCCAGCTCGTCCTCGCGCAAATCCGGCAGGAGGTTCACGCCGCCGTTTAACTCTTTGAACACCTCGCGCGGCAGGCGCTCCGCCGCCGCGTCGAGTATCTTTCCGGCTTCCTTAAATGATATCATATCAGTGCGCCTCGTGCCAGCTGTGTCCGGTTCCGGCGGAGGCAATGAGCGGCACGCGCAGCTCCGCCGCGCCGCGCATCTCCTCGGTGAGTATATCGCGCACCCTGTCGGCCTCGTCCTCCGGGCACTCGGCAATAAGCTCGTCGTGCACCTGGAGTATGAGCCGCGCTCTCAGCCCCTCCGCCTTGAGGCGGCGGTGGACGTTTATCATGGCGATTTTGATGATGTCCGCAGCCGTGCCCTGTATCGGCATATTGAGCGCCACTCGCTCGCCGAAGGAGCGGAGGTTGAAGTTCTGCGATTTGAGCTCCGGCAGGTAGCGGCGGCGGTGGTACAGCGTCTCGACGTAGCCATCGGCCCTGGCCTGCTCGACCACGCGGTGCATGTACTCGCGCACGCCGTGGTATTTCTCGAGGTAGGCGTCGATATACGCCTTGGCCTCGTTCTGGAATACGCCTATGTCCTGCGCCAGCGAGAAGGCGGATATGCCGTAGACTATGCCGAAGTTCACCGCCTTCGCCCTTGAGCGCATCAGCGGCGTCACCTCGCCCAGCGGCACTCCGAACACCTGCGAGGCCGTCACGGCGTGGATGTCCTCGCCGTTCAGGAAGGCCGCTATCATCGCCTCGTCCTCCGAGATATGCGCGAGCAGGCGCAGCTCTATCTGGCTGTAATCCGCGTCGACCAGCGTGTTGCCCCGCGCGGCGACGAACATCTTGCGCACCTCGGCGCCGAGCTGCGTCCTGATTGGAATGTTCTGCAGGTTCGGCTCGGTGGATGACAGTCTGCCCGTTGCGGTGACAGTCATCTGGAAGCTCGTGTGTATGCGCCCGTCGGGGGCGATGACCTTCAGAAGCCCGTCGGCGTAGGTGCCTTTCAGCTTCGTGAGCGCACGGTATTCGAGCACGGCGTCGACTATCTCGTATCTGCCGCGCAGCTTCTCGAGCACGTCGGCATTGGTGCTCCAGCCGGTCTTGGTCTTTTTGCCGGAGGGCAGTCCCATTTTGTCGAACAGCACCGCACCGAGCTGCTTTGGCGAATTGATGTTGAACTCCTCGCCCGCCAGCTCCCAGACTCTGCTCTGCAGCGCGTCTATGCCGGAGCTGAGGCTCTCGCCGAAGTCGGAGAGCGCCTTGCGGTCTACGAGGAAGCCCTCGCGCTCCATGTCGGCCAGCACTCGGCAGAGCGGCAGCTCCACATCGTCGTGCAGGCTCTCCTGACCGTTCTCGCGCAGCTTTGCGCGCAGCACCGGCTCGAGCCGCCAGATTGCGGCGGCGCCGGTGAGCTCCGCGCCGAGGTATTTGGCGCTCAGGCGGCTCAGCTCATAGCTGCCCGCCGTCGCGTCGAGTATATAGCCCGCGAGCGCCGTGTCGAACGTGAAGCCGTCCGTGCACAGTCCCTCGGCGTCGAGCCGGGGCATCAGCTCTTTTATATTGTGGCCCAGCAGCTCTCTGTGCGGCGAGAACAGCTCCGCCATCAGCTCCGCGCAGCTCTCGCCGCCGGAGATTGGGCTTATCTCGTACACCGTCTCGCCGTCGAGCGTCAGCTCCATGAGGCCGCCGCCCTGGTCGAACACCGCGGCGCGCGGCGCTTTTTTCAGCTCGGCAATCAGCCGCGCCATGCCGTCGGCGTCCGGCGAGACTCGCTGCACCGGCGCGGCCTCGCCGCTCTGCGCGGGCGCATCCTCGTCGGGACTCAGCTTCCACTGGGCAATGAGGCGCTCGAAGCCGAGCTTTTTGAACACGCTATACAGTCTGCCGCCGCCGAGGTGGAAGCCGGCGCAGGCCTCCGGCGAGAACTCCACCGGCGCGTCGCAGCGGATGGTGGCGAGCTCGTAGGAGAGCTTCGCGCTCTCGCGCCCGGCCTCGAGCTTTTTGCGCGCGGCGGGCTTTATCGAGGCGTCGTCGAGATTTGCGTAGACGCCGTCCAGCGAGCCGAAGCTCTGGATTAGCGCCATCGCCGTCTTCTCGCCCACGCCGGGGACGCCCGGGATGTTGTCCGAGGCGTCGCCCATCAGCGCCTTGAGGTCGACCATCAGCTTCGGCTCGAAGCCGTACTCTGCTTTGAACACCTCTGGCGTGTAATCTATGGTCTCGGTCTGTCCCATGCGGGACTTGACGTGCTTTACGGTGGTGGTATCGGTGATCAGCTGGAAGCTGTCCTTATCGCCGGTGACGATGACGCAGTTCCAGCCCGCGGCGGCGCACTTCACGCTCACCGTGCCTATTATATCGTCTGCCTCCCAGCCGGACAGCTCCAGACATTTGACGTCCATCGCGTCCAGCGCCTCGCGCAGCAACGGCAGCTGCACGGCAAGCTCGTCCGGCATGCCTTTGCGCGTGGCCTTGTAGCCGTCGTAGCGCTCGTGCCGGAAGGTCGGCGCGCGCATGTCGAAGGCGACGCACAGCGCCTCCGGCTTCTCCTCGGCCATCAGCTTGCCCAGTATGGTCATGAAGCCGTAGACTCCGTTGGTGGGCGTTCCGTCCGGCGCGTTCAGCATTCTAATGCCGTAATACGCCCGGTTCACTATGCTGTTGCCGTCGAGTATCATCAGCTTCATAGCAAAATTCTCCCGTCGTGGTCTATTCCCGCGGCTTTGGCCTGCGGGTGCTGGCTGCGGCGCGGGATGCGCCATACGCGGCCGTCTTTTTCAAACAGCGCGCCGGTCTGCTTGAAGTGAAACGGCACGCCGGCCTCCGCGCACTGGCGGCGGAGGTCGAGTATCCAGTCGTAGCGGCAGAGCCGCGCGCCCTCGCCCGACTCACCCCCGGCGATTACGCCGCCGGCGAGCCACGGGCCTATGTGGTTCGAGAGGTCTATATAGCCCAGCAGCGGCTCGCACACCACGGTTTTCCTCACTATCGGCGCGGCGCGGTAGATGGGCAATCGAAAATCCGCCATCTCCTGATTCTCGCAGGTGCAGCAGATTTCCACATTCTCCCAGCCATTGCCCCAATCCGGCGGCAGGCAGCTCTCGAGCCTGTCTATCCGCTTGGTGATGAACAGAAATCTCAGCCCCGGGCGCTGGCGCATCATGTCCCAGGCCTCGGCGCGCCAGCCGTCCGCCTCTTTGAGCAGAAAATCCGACGAGAAGCAGGTGTACACCAGCGAGCCGTCGGGAATTTTCCACTCGCCCGCGCGGTTCCGGCGCAGGGGGAGGCCAAAGTCGGCGGTCTTACGAATCTCCGAGGCGTCGCGCCCGTGACTTGCGTCTATCCTGTACACATAGCAGTTTTTGCAGCCCGGCGAGATTTTGCGGCAGCCGTGCCAGGGGTTCCAGCCGAAGGACTCGCTCACAGCATGGAGCAGACGAGCTCGGCGTACTCCGCGTTGTCCTCCAGCGGCAGTCCGGCGGCGAGCAGGGCCTGTCCGTAGAGTATTTTCACGATTTTTCCGGCGCGCTCCTTATCCGTCTCATAGGCGCTCCTGAGCGCCTCGAAAGCGTGGTGCGAGCCGTTCAGCTCCAGCACGCGCTTCGCCATCGGCGCGTTCTCCGCGCCCGGCATGGTGCGGAAGTATTTCTCCATCTCAATGGTTATCTCCCCCTCGGTGGCAAGGCACACCGGGAAGCTCTTCAGTCTGTGCGAGAGGCGCACGGAGACGACTCTGTCGCCCAGCGTCTGCTTGACGAAGTCGAGCAGCTCGCGGCTCTCGTCCTCTTTCTTTGCGGCGTCGGCCTTCTCGTCCTCGCTCTCAAGGCCGAGGTCGTCGGAGGCGACGTTGCAGAACTTCTTGCCCTCATACTCGCCGATAAGCTCGATGACGAACTCGTCCACCGGCTCGGTGAGGTAGAGTATGTGCAGCCCGCGCTCGCGCACCTCCTCGGTCTGCGGCAGGGCTGCCGCGGCGCTCTCGCTGCCCGCGGCGGCGTAGTAGATGACCTGCTGGCTCTCCGGCATGGCGGCGACGTAGGTTTTGAGGGTTATTGCGTCCTCGCCCATGCTGGAGTGGAAGAGTATCAGGTCGCGCAGCAGGTCTTTCTTCATGCCGAAGTTTGCGACCATGCCGTATTTGAGCTGGGTGCCGTAGTTCTTGAAAAATGCGCGGTACTTGTCCGGCTTGTCCTCAAGCAGCTTCGCAAGCTCGGCGCGGATCTTCTTCTCGAGGTTCGAGGCGATGACCTTGAGCTGTCTGTCGTGCTGCAGCAGCTCGCGGGATATGTTGAGGCTGAGGTCCGGCGAATCCACGACGCCGCGCACGAAGCGGAAGCACTCCGGCAGCAGGTCGGCGCATTTCTCCATTATCAGCACGCCGTTGGAGTAGAGGCGCAGCCCCGCCTCGTACTCGCGGGAGTAGAAATCGTAGGGCACGGTCTCCGGGATGAACAGCATGGCCTTGTACGACACGAGGCCCTCCGCGTCGACTCTCACGACGGCGACGGGGTCGCTCATGTCGCGGAACTGCTCCTTGTAAAACGCTATGCAGTCGGCCTCGCTGGCGTCGGCCTTGCTGCGCTGCCAGATGGGCACCATGGTATTGATGGTCTGCTCGGCTTTCTCGGTGACGTACTCGGTCTTCTGCTCGCCGGTGGACTAGTCGGTCTTCTCCACGGGGCGGGTCTCCTCGACCTCCATAACTATCGGCCAGCGGACGTAGTCGGAGTATTTCTTGATCAGCTCGCGCAGCTTCCAGTTCTCGAGATAGTCGCTGTAGCGCTCGTCGTCAGTGTCGGGCTTGAGGTGCATGATGACGTCGGTGCCGACGGTCTCCTTCTCGCACTCGGTTATGGTGTAGCCGTCGGCTCCGGTGCTGTGCCAGCGGAAGCCCTTGTCGCTGCCATAGGCGCGGCTGATGACGGTGACCTCGTCGCTCACCATGAAGGCCGAGTAGAAGCCGACGCCGAACTGGCCGATGATGTCGATATCGCTCTCGGCAGCGCTCTCTCCGTTCTCGTTTTTGAACTGAAGGCTGCCGCTGTGGGCGATGACGCCGAGGTTCTTCTCCATGTCCTCGGAGCTCATGCCGACGCCGTTGTCCGACACGGTGATGGTTCTCGCCTCCTTGTCGGCGGTGACGCAGATGCGGAAGTCCGCCCTCGTGAGGCCGACGCGCTCGTCGGTGAGCGAGATGTAAAGCAGCTTATCTATGGCGTCGCTCGCGTTGGAGATAATCTCGCGCAGGAAGATTTCCTTGTGCGTGTAGATTGAGTTGATCATCAGGTCGAGCAGGCGCTTCGACTCCGCCTTGAACTGTTTTTTTGCCATTTGTGATGCCTCCAATAATCAAAGCCGCTTTAAACGGCATTATATCTCAACAATACATTTTAACACATACTTCCGATTTTTCAACCACAGCTATGCACTTTACCTTTGTTTCGCGCTGTGCTAGAATAAATGGCGTTATCTGTCATTTTGGGGGAGCTTCGCTTGGAAAACTTTATTTTCAGCGTCAACACGGCGCTGCCGGTTCTGTTCGTAATACTCATAGGCCTCTTCCTCAAGCGCCGGGGAATGCTCAGCGAAGCAGACGTCAAGGTTCTCGACCGCTTCTCGTTCAAAGTCGGCCTCCCCCTGCTCATGTTCCACGACATCTCGGAGATGGATGTCTACTCCGAATTTCAGCTCTCGTTTGTCCTGTTCTGCGCCCTCTTCTCGATTGCGACCTTCGTCATCATCTGGATCGCCGCTATGAAGGTCTTTCCCGACAGGGCCATGGCCGGCTCATTCGCTCAGGGCAGCGTGCGAAGCAGCGTCGCCGTGCTGGGCGTCACCATAGTCTCCAGCATCTACGGCAGCGCAGGCATCGCGGCGCTGATGATTGCCGCCGCCGTGCCGGTCTACAACGTGATGTCGGTCATCATACTCACCTTCTGCGGCTCCGGCGGCAAAATCGGCCGCGACACGATACAATCCGCCCTGCGCGGCATAATCACAAATCCGCTCATTCTCGGCATAGTCGCGGGTCTCCCGTTCGCGCTGCTGCGCATAGAGCTGCCAACGGCTCTCAGCAGCGCCATCGGCAGCCTCAGCTCCTGCGCCACTCCGCTCGCGCTGATTGTCATCGGCGCGTCGTTCAGCAGCTCCGCCGCGGCCTCCAGCTTCCGCCCGGCGCTCTGCGCCTCCGTCATCAAGCTGCTCGTCCTCCCCGCCATTGGCCTGCCCATCGCGGTGGCCCTCGGCTTCCGCGACGCCGCGCTCACCTCCATACTGCTCATGACCGCCACCGCCACCACCCCCGCCAGCTTCATCATGGCGCGCAACATGGGCTGCGACGGCCCCCTCGCCGCAAACATCGTCCTTATCACAGATTCGCTGTTCTCAATCACGCTCACCATGTGGCTGTTCATACTGAAAAGCCTCGCGCTGATTTGAATAAAAAACCCGCCGCAATTACGGCGGGGACATATTATCAAGAGGCACATGAGCTTGACGGCGGCTGATAATCAAATACAAAAATCCTCCGTATGCCTCAGCGCATACGGAGGATTTTTCTGTTTTACGAGCAGGCAGCGGATTTTTACGAGTTTATAGCCGGCAGAGCCTCGAGCAGGGAGACGGCCTCGGCGAAGCTCATGGCCTCGACGCCATCGGGAATCTCGGTGCCGCCCTCCATCGTGTCGGTGACGATGACGGTGCGTATGCCGAGCTTCAGCGCCGCGCCGTCCTCCTTTACACTGTTGCCGACCATCAGGCACTGCTCCGGCTTCTTGCCGATGCGAGCGAGCACCGACTCGTAGTACTTCGGGTTCGGCTTGGTGGCTGTGCAGTTGGTGTAGTCCGTGACAAGCGCGAAGTCCTCCGGCGCAAGCCCTATCCAGGCGAGGCGCGTTCTCACCGCCGGAGGCGGGAACAGCGGGTTCGTCGCGAGCGCTATCGTGTAGCC
>CALWXY010000148.1 GCA_944385595.1 uncultured Oscillospiraceae bacterium | reverse complement strand
GGAGGAGTTTATGCGCCAGATGGGCACCTCGACGTCGACTATGAAGCACGCGGCGTCGGAGGCGCTGGTGAAGTAGGTCTTGTACTCGCTGCCGAACAGCATCTCGCAGAGGGCGGCGGTGGGACGTCCGTAGGCGTTGAGCAGGCCGTTCTCCTGTACATAGGTGGCAAACGGAGTACCGCTCGGGATAATCTCGGGCGCGGTGGGCTCCTCCTTCTCGATGACGGTGTAGTCGAAGTTGGGGACGACGCGCTCGTTGTTCCAGAGCAGGCGGTAGACGGCCATGGCGGCCTGCGCTCTGGTAAGCGTCTCGTCTCCGGCGAAGCTGCCGTCGGTAAAGCCGGTGATGACGCCCTTGCCGTAGGCCTGCTCGACGTAGCCGCGGTAGCCGCTGGGGACGCTGGAGTAGTCGGTGATGGCGAGCTCCGGCGAGCTGATCTCGACGGTGTTCTCCATCATGACGCTGTCCATCGCGTTTGCGACTATGACGGCCATCTCATAGCGGGTGATGGGCTTTTCCAGCTCGTCGAAGTCGAGGGGTATGATGTTTTTGCCGTTGTAGTCGAGAAGGCCGTTTTCGACGCACATCAGCCAGCACGGCTCCGCCCAGTGGACTCCGCGCAGCGGGGTCGGCGAGGCGATCAGCTCGGTGGCGATGGAGATCATTTTGATGAACTCCGAGCGTTTTATCGACCTGTCGGGGTAGAAGTTGCCGTCGGTGTCGCCGTTAATGATCTCGAGGGCGCTGAGCCAGCCGACGCACTCGTAGTACCAGGCGCTTTCGGAGACGTCGGGGAAATCCTTGAACTCAAAGGCCTGCGCGGGCACGGCAACGGAGCAGATCAGTATGCAGACGGCCAGCGCCATTGACAGAACATGTTTTTTCAATCATTGACCTCCTTTTCTCTCTTTGACGCGAGATCCTCGCGTATCATTCGCAGCAGCCCCTCCAGCGAGGGGTTGCGTGTATCCTTGCGCCACACGATAGCGACGTTTTCGCGCAGCTGCGAGTCCAGCGGGATACGGACGCAGTCGCTGATGTCGGCGGCGTGAATTCCCGCCGGAATCACGGCGGCGGCCCTGCCGGTGCCGACGCGCAGAAAAACGGACGAGAGCGTCGGCATGAGGGTGACGCTGTTGCGCGCTCTCAGCTCCGGGTCGATGAGGCGGCTGAGGCTGGCGTCGCACACCAGCTCACGCCCCTCCACATCCGCGGGGGCGACGCGCTCGCGCGACTGGAGCGGGTCGCTGCGCGAGACGACGAGGCACAGCTCCCCGCATGGGATGAGCAGGCGCTCGACGTCGACGGCGTTCTCCGGCAGCATACCGGCGGCGGTGACGCCTATGTCGGCCTCGCCGGCGTCGACATACTTGAGTATCTCGCCCGGCTCGCGGTGGAGCAGGCTGACGTGCACCTCCGGCCGCGCGGCGCAGAAGCGGCGCAGCGCCCCGCCGAGCCATGGCGTGCTGAAGCGCGACACGGCGACTGTGAGGCTTCTGCCGAAGCCGAGCCCCGCGCTGCGGACCATGTCCTCAAGGTTCTCGACGCGGCGGACGAGCCTTGAGCCCTCGCGGTAGAGCACCTCGCCGGCGGGCGTGAGGCGGACTGTGCGGCTGTCGCGGTAGAAGAGCTGCACGCCGAGCGCCTCCTCGAGCGCGGCGACGCTGCGGCTGGTTGTGGAGTGGCTTATGTAGAGCATCTCGGCCGCGCGGGTGAAGCTGCGGTGCTCGGCCACCGTGAGGAAGATCTCGAGCCGCTCGAGCTCTATCGACAGTCTCACAGCTCGAAGGCGTAGGGCATGAGCTGGTCGAGCCGGTAGCTGACGTAGCGCCCGTCGGCCCGGGTGCAGAGCACCTCCATGCGCGGCGCGAACTCGTGCATGAACTGGCGGCAGGCGCCGCAGGGCATGCAGTAATTCGGCCCCTCGCCGCTGATGGCGATTCGCAGAAAGTCGCGCTTGCCCTCGCTTATGGCCTTGAGAAAAGCGGTGCGCTCGGCGCAGATGGTGCTGCCGAGGGCCGCGTTCTCGACGTTGCAGCCGGTGTAGACCGTGCCGTCGGCGCACTCGAGCGCCGCGCCGACCGGGAATTTGGAATAGGGCACATAGGCGTTTTTGGCGGCCTCCCTGGCCATATCAAGAAGCTCCCTGTCCTTCATCGTCTTTGTCCTCCCTTATCCTGAAGACCAGTATCTTGTATCCGAAATAGTTGAGCACCATTGTGACGCCGGTGACGCCGAGCTTTGCGAGGTATTTCCACACGCCGAAGCCGACGGCCAGCTCCATCAGCCCCGCGCTCACCGCGAGGGTGACGGCGTTCACGACGACGAATCGCCCGAACCGGCGCGCCTGACCGGCGGCGTTCTCCTTCTTGGCGTCCGAGAAGGTGAAGCAGTGGTTGAGCACGAAGCTGCACAGTATGCCCGCGCCGTAGCTCACAATCTGCGCCATGCCCGGCTCGACGCCCAGCATCTCCGACACGAGGGTGAACACCAGAAAGTCCACCGCCGTGTTCACGCAGCCCACGGCGCCGAATTTGATGACGCGGATGTATCTCAGCAGCAGCTCCCTCACGACGCGCCGCCTTCTCTCCCCAGGTTTATTGTCCAGCCGGCGAAGTCGTGGAAGAGATTATACTGCGTGGGGCTCGCTCCGGAGACGACGCCGCGGTGCGTGAGCATCTCGGTTTTCTCGAAGCAGATTGGGACAATCGGCGCGCTCTGCGTGAGGTACTGGCACATCAGCTCGCAGTACATCTGGCGGTCTGCGTCTGTGGCGGCGAGGTAGTCGCCGACGTAGGTGTCGTAGCCGGGGTCGAGGATGTCGCCGTAGTTGAGCGAGCCGTCCTCGGTGAGCAGCTCCGTGAGATTGAAGTCGGCGGAGAGCTTGACCTCCGCGTAGTACATGTCATAATCCCCCTCGTCGAGGGCGGTGACATAGTCGCTCCAGCCGAGCTCGCGCAGGTTCACCTCGAGCCCCAGCTCGCGCATGCGCTCGGCTATCTCACGGGCAGCGGTGACCTTGACGGCGCTGTCGCCGCAGACTATGAAGTTTATCTTGATATCCACCTTCACGGCGCCCATGAGGAACTCCAGCAGGCCGTCGGCGTCCTGGTCGCTCGCGCCGGCGTTTTGCAGGGCGAGGGCGGCGTTGTCCATATTGAAGTTGAAATACGAGGCGTAGGTCGCGTTATACAGCGGGCTCACGGGGCTTATCGGCAGCGTCGCCGCGACGCCCGCGCCGCCCATCAGCTCGGTGACTATCTTTTCCCTGTCTATGACGTAGGTGAGGAATATGCGGAACTTCGGGTAGCAGAAGAACGAGCTGTTCTGGTTGAAGCCGAGGTAGTGCATATTGGTGGTCGTGATGTAGCGCTTTTCGTTGGCGCTGCCGTAGCCGAGGTCGCTGATGCCGGTGGGGTCGTTCTGCACGAGGTCTATGAGCGAGTCCTCGAACGCCGAGATGACTTCCTCAGGCTCATTATACTCCTTTAAATAAATGACGTCTATGGGCATGTCCGCGGCCTGGGGGTGGCCGTCCCACAGCTCGAGGGCGGTGTGGTCGGAATTGAACTTATATGCGCCGGTGCCGAGCGGGGCGGTGTCGCTGCCGGAGCCGTTTTTTATAATAGGTATATTGAGCAGCATGGGGAACATGCGGTTCGGCTCGTAGAGGCTCACCATAAAAAGCTCGTCGCTCAGCGCCGAGACGCCGACGAGGTTCTTGAGCCGCGCGCCGTACTCCGTGCCCCGCGCCGCGCGCAGCAGCGAGTAGGCGACGTCGTGCGCCGTGAGGTAGCTGCCGTCCTGGAACTGCACCGTGTTGTCGACGTAGAAGCTCCAGCTGGTGGCGTCCTCGGAGCAGGTGTAGTCGCTGATTATGCGGCTGCTCAGGTTGAACGAGCTGTCCAGCTCGAACATATTGTCGTAGACCAGCGGCATGAGCATGTGGTTATAGACGCTGCTGTCGGTATATGGGTTGAAGGTGCCGCTCTGGTCGCTGTTGAGTGAGAACACATCGTCGGCGGCGGCGATATCGGCTATCTCCTCGCCTATGGTCTCGCCCTCTATCTCCTCCATCGGCGCGGTCTCCGTGTCGGAGCAGGCGGCCAATGACAGCAGCATTGCCGCGGCGAGGCACAGCGCCGCGGCTCTCCTAAGTTTAAATCGCATCTCGGACTCTCCTGTCGGGGATGATGACGGCCGCCTGACTTCCGCGCAGACCTTTGGTCACGCGGTGCGACCAGTATTTCTCCGGCGAGCACATTGTGCACTCGTCGGACACGTCGATATTTTCCTCGCGCAGCCCGAGCTGCATAAGGCGCAGCTTCGACGCGCCGCGCAAATCGGCGAGGAATTTGCCGTCCGGCCTCGGGCTGAGAAAGCTCCCGGCCTCGCTTCCGAGCCAGGCGCGCATGGCGTCGGCCACGTCGGAGCCGACCTCGAAGCAGCACTTCCCTATCGCGGGGCCGATGGCGGCGCGCAGCTTCTCCGGCTCCGCGCCGAGCGACGCGAGCGCCCCGACGGCGCTGCGCGCTATGTCGCGCACAGTGCTGCGCCAGCCGCTGTGGACGGCGGCGGCGAGGTTGCGCTCCGGCTCGCAGAGCAGTATGGGCACGCAGTCAGCCGTGTAGCAGATGAGCGGCAGATCCGGCTCGGCGGTGCATATACCGTCGCGCTCGGTCTCAAGCGGGGTGAACAGCTCGCGGCTGTCGGCAGAGGTCACTATCTGCACTATGTTGCCGTGCAGCTGCTTTGTGTAGACCAAACGGTGCAAATCGAAATCCAGTGCCGCGGCGAGGCGGCGGTAGTTCTCGCGGACGCACTCCGGGTCGTCGCCCCGGTGCTCGCCGAGGTTCAGCGAGGCGCAATACCCCTCGCTCACGCCGCCGAGTCTCGTTGTGAATCCGTGCCGCATCGGGATGAGGCTGCTTTTGAGGAGCGGCACCCCGGCGGAGACAGTCTCATAAAAGGCCATGGCGCGGCCTCAGTTCTCGTGCATGCCGCAGCATTTTTTGTATTTCTTGCCGCTGCCGCAGGGGCAGGGGTCGTTGCGGCCGGGCTTTTTTGCCTTGCGAACCGGTTGGCGCTTGACCGGCTCTCCGCCCGCGTTCGCCGCAGATTCGCGCGCCACCGCCTTGCGCTGCACTTCTTCGCCAACCCGCACCTGTACCGTATAGATG
>CALWXY010000147.1 GCA_944385595.1 uncultured Oscillospiraceae bacterium | reverse complement strand
AGGCGAGGCGCATTATGCATCTCCCGCGGAACTGCTGGAGATACACGTTGCCCCAGGGCACCTCGGCGTAGGCGAGGTACGAGCCTCCGGCGGGCTTGGCCATGCCCTCCATCACCGCGCGGGCGAGCAGTATGCGCGTCGAGGGCGCTGTAATCTCCTCGCCGTCCGGCGAACACAGGCGCATGTCGGGGTGGCTGAGGCGCAGCTCTTTGCCCATCAGGCGCAGGCTGAAAGTGCCGTCGGCATAAGCAAATCCACTCCGCTGCGACATTGCCTCCGGCTCCATTGCGGCGAATTTCTCGCGGTAGTGCTCGAGCGGCACTCCGTTTTTATTGTCGGGTATGTTTTTCTCCATTGCTCAATCCTCAAACAGGCTCGCGTCGGTGTGCGGCAGGAAGCAGGCGGCGACGAATTCGTCCATATATCCGGGGTGGGACGACAGCTCTATATAGGTCATGTTTCTGCCAATCTCGAACACCTTGTCCGCCGCCTCATCGGAGATGAGCATGGCGCAGGCGCCGAACAGCGAGCTATTGCCTATATAGCTGTATTTCGACAGCTCCGCGCGCGGCAGCATGCCTATGCTGATGGCCTTCTCTATGTCTATGCCGCTGCCTATGCCTCCGGCGAGGTAGATGTGGTCTATGGCGTCGACTGTCATATCCAGCGAGTTCAGCATGGTTCGTATGGCGGAGAATATGGCGCCTTTGGCGCGGATGAAGTTGTCGATATCGATCTCATTCAGCTCGACGTCCCTGCCGCCGGTCTCCTCGGAGAAGGCGAGGACGTAGGCCGCGCCGTACTCGTCGCGCCTTATTCTGCGTCCGTCGCGGACGAATTTGCCTTTCGGCGAGATTATCCCGCAGCGGAACAGCTCGCTGATGGTGTCGATGAGGCCGCTGCCGCAGAGTCCGGCGGGGACAGTTCCCTCTCCCCCGACGACCTCGTAGCTCGGCTCCATGGTCTCCTCGTCGATGGCGCAGCTCTCTATCGCGCCGACGGTGGCTCTCATGCCGCAGCTTATATCGCCGCCCTCGAAGGCGGGGCCGGCGCTGCACGCGCAGCAGAGCATATAGTCGGCGTTGCCGTAGACCAGCTCGCCGTTTGTGCCGAGGTCAATGAACAGCGACAGCTCATTGCTGTTCCAGAGCAGCGTTGTGAGCGTGCCCGCCGTGATGTCGCCGCCGACATAGCTGCCGACGTTCGGCGCGAACAGCACCTCCGCCTCCGGGTTTATGGGCAGGCGCAGCTCGGCGGCCTTTTTGCCGTGCAGCTCCAGAAACGCGGGGACGTACGGCTCGAGCCGTATGGACTCGGCGTCCTCCCCGACGAACAGGTGCTCCATGGTCGTGTTGCCCGCTATGACGCAGCGGCGCACGCGATTGCCCTCGACATCGGCGGATTTGAGCATGGTCTCCATCATCGGGACTATCGTGTCCTCGCAGACGGCGCGGCGCAGCTTATCGCGCCCGCCGGGCTTGGACGACTGGATTATGCGATTTATGACGTCGGCCCCGTATCTGATCTGCCCGTTGCCGGCGCTGGCCTTCGCGGCCACTTGTCCGTCGCTCAGGCGGATGAGGGCGGCGGTCACAGTGGTCGTGCCTATGTCGACCGCTATGCCGTAGTCGTCCTCCCGCGCCGCGGCGACGCCTTTTTTCAGACCTGTTGAAAAAATTCCGGCCATCTCGCGCTCGTAGAGCTCCGTCTCCTGCGGGGAGCTGAGGTCGGCGGTGCGGATGCCGGACTTGTACGCCTCAGCCGAGCCGGGCACGAAAAAGCTCGCGTCTCCGGCGACGGCGGACTGGCAGGCCAGACGCCAGCCGTCCTCGTAGTCCTCGTCGCTGAGGTGGGTATTGGGTGTCACGTCGACAGCGCCGGAGATAAGGCGCAGGCGGCATTTGCCGCAGGTGCCGTTGCCTGAGCATGGCGCGTCGATGTCGACCCCGGCGCGGTTGGCCAGCTCAAGTATATTTTCGCCAAAAGCAGCAGAGACCTTATGGTCTCCGCCGCTTTCGAGCTTGAATGTGACTCTGTACTGCATAGACTTGCGTCCGGACTCACATCTCGAGGAAGGAGTCGGCGTACAGATAGTTGTTCTTGATGATGTCGCAGGACTTGATGGTCTCCATCATGCGCTGGTCGCAGGGGTTGAGTATGGCGGAGGTCAGACCGGCCTGCATGGCCATGGCGATCATGGCGGCGTCGACTATCGGGCGGACATGCTTCGGCATGCCGTTGGAGACGTTGGAGAGGCCGCCGGTGGAGTTGAAGCCCATGTCGGACAGCATTTTGATGAACTCGAGCATCTCGACCTGCTTCTCCTGCATGCCCTTGATGACAAGGAACAGGGGGTCGAACCACATGTCCTCGGCCTCCATGCCGTTCATCATGCCGCGCTCGAGCATCTCCTGGCAGTAGCTCATGCGCTCGTCGTTATCCGAGGGGATACCGGCCTTGGAACACAGCGCTATGACTATGGCCTCGTTGGCCGCGGCGAGGTCGATGTAGCCGATGCGGTCGCCCGCGTCGGCGGAGTTGACTATGGGCTTGCCCTTGGAGCGGTTGTACACGCTGATGCCGGCCTCGATGGCCTTCATATTCGCGGTGTCCAGGGCGAGGGGGACGTTGTCGAAGTTCTCCTGCAGGAGCTGGACGCCCCACTTCATGAGCTCCTCGCCGTCGCGCTCGGCGGGGCCGATATTGAGGTCGAGGTAGGTGGCTCCGGCGTCGAGCTGCTCCTTGGCCCTCTTGAGTATGGGCTCGGGATTGCGGGTGGCCATGGCTTCGCGGATGACGGGCGAGATGCAGTGGATGCGCTCACCGATAACAACAAATTTTCCCATAACTATCCTCCAATAAGTATTTGTGTGCGCCCCGTCCCCTGCGGCGGGGACGGGGGCTTGGCTTATTTATGTGTCTCAGGCGTTGAGCTCTTTGAAGAACTTCACCAGGCCGACGGCCTCGTTCGGCGCGACGACTATCTTCCAGCCGGGCAGGCGCTCCTCAATCTCGCCCTTCAGGACGGCGACCTTGCCGGGGATGACGAGGGTGCGGTTTTTAATCTTGCCCTCGATGTCGAACTGCTTGAAGAACTTCTCGATGGAGCCCGCGCTCAGCTTACCGGCGGCCCAGGCGGTCAGGACGGAGTAGCCGCCGGCGTCGGAGATGAGCAGGTTCATGGGCACGCCGGAGCGCTCCAGCTCACCGCTGACGACGAAGTAGGTCAGCGCGAAATCGACGGTGGTGACGCAGACGGAGTTCTCGTCGCCGCCGTTGAGCGGGTAGATGCCCGGCTCGACCTTCATCGGCTTCTGCGGGTCGGTGTAGATGTTCTGGCGCAGGCCGTAGAGGGCGAGGGCCTGGGCGTAGCTCATGTTCTCCATGACGACGATGGAGCCGTACTTCATGGTGAACAGGGATGCCAGAGCGGTCTGCATGTTCTCGTCTCCGGCGGCGAGCTTGCCGACATTGACGATGGAGGGGTAGCCGAAGGTGCGGTCCTGATCCTTCAGGGCGGCGCGGCGAACCTGGACGGCGGTGGCGAAGGCGTCCTTCACGGAGCCGACGCCCACGTCGACGACGAGGTTCTTGTTGCCGAGCTTCTCGATGGCGGCGACGGTGTCGTACAGCGCGTCGATATCACCGGCGGTGACGCCGAGGACGACGCCGAACTCGGTGGCGAGCTTGCTCATCTCCTCGTAGTTCTCGGGGGTGGCGCCGTTCAGAACGGGCTTGCCGGCGGCGCAGACCTCGAGGGCGGCGCGGGCGGCGTCCGGGCACTGGCACTCGAGCACGAGGGTGCGTCCGGTGGCAGCGGCCTTCTTAACGAGCTCGACGTAGGCGGCCTTGTCGCCGTTGTACACGCAGTTGATAAGCTCGACGTACTCACGCTCGCCTATGCGCTCGTAGTCGATTTTCTCGATCTCGGGCAGCTTCTCATCGAAGCAGGAGGCGCAGACGGAGACGGCGAAGAGGTTTCTGGAGACAAAGGTCTTGTCGTGGCGATAGAGCACGGTCTCGCCGCCGAGGGTATGCTCGGCCTCTCCGGCGCCTATCTTGATGCTCTTCATCGGGGGCGCGGTGGCCTCGCTCAGAGTGGCCAGAGCCTCAGCCGACAGGTGGGGGCATTTCTCTATGGGCACGCTGCCCTGGGCGACCTTCATGGCGAATGCCATGCAGGTGGGGTTGCCGCACTCCTTGCAGTTGGTCTTCGGAGTGAGCTTGAATATGTCAAGTCCTTTAAGTGCCATTATTTTCGTCCTCCCTTACATCAGTTCGCCGATGAACTTCGCTATCGCCGCGACGGACTCGGGATGCCTGAGTATGACGGCATTGGAGCCGGAGGCGAGGCAGGCTGCGGCGGTGGTAATCTCCATGGCGACGCCGCGCTTCTCAGTCGGCCCCCACTCGGGGAAGTCGGCCTCGGAGACGATGGACTCCTTCACGCTCCACGCGTCATCCGAAACGGGGGTGACGATGGGATTCTGAAGCATGTTATCGTTCTGGGCAAGAGCCGCTGCCTTAACTCTGTCCATGGTGGAGGCGACATACTCAAAGCCGTAGCCGGCGGCCGCAGAACCAACGTTCATGACAACGTTGTCAGCGGCGACGCCCATCTGGCTGATGAGCACGTTCAGCTGCTTCGCGAGGTTTATATCGACGGCGGACTCGGCGCCTATCTTCTGGCTGTAGGCCAGGCCGGCGGAGGCGGAGACGGTCTTGTAGTTCTCCTCGCTGGCGGACATGACCAGTATGTTCTTGCCCTGGAGCGCGTCGGAGATTTTCTCAAAGAGCTTGGCGTCCTTGTCGTGGTTCTTGCAGCCCAGCACGACTATGGGCAGGTCGACGGCCTCGCCGACGGCCTTGCAGAGCTCGACGCACTCATCGACAGACTTGTTCTCGCCGTTGGGGTCGGCGCCCTCGAGGCTGATGGCGATGAAGTCGGCGCCGGGCATGGCGGCGGCCTTCTTCGCGATATCGGCTATGGTCTCGGCGCCGGCGTAGTACGCGGCGATGCCGGGCACGTTCTTGTCATAACCGGAATCGCTGATCTCGACTCCAACCTTGGGTCTGTTCTCGATGGGTGCGTCAAAGCTGTACAGCGGCATCACGTTTTCTCCGCCAAGAGTAACAGCCCTGTCCCCCGTGCCGATGACCACAGTTTTGGTCGCGCCGGGGAATTTCTGGGGATTACGCTTGAATGCCATAAAATTGCCCTCCTGATAAATGTTTTTTCTAATAATTAATGTGTGCCTTAAACCGGCCAAACTCCAGCCCGTTTCCGGGCCGGAGTGAGGTCGATGGTATAGATTGAATCAGAACAGCGGATCCATGCCGAGCGCGGGGTGTCCCTTCTCGGCGAGGTA
This sequence comes from uncultured Oscillospiraceae bacterium, assembly GCA_944385595.1. Taxonomy (GTDB): domain Bacteria; phylum Bacillota; class Clostridia; order Oscillospirales; family Oscillospiraceae; genus Heteroscillospira. Next base: position 1,032 of record CALWXY010000147.1, on the reverse strand, counting down.
GTTCATGAGGCCCTCGGCGTCCTCGGTGATGGTCTCGTCGCCGATCATGTCGACGAAGTCATCGATGTCGTAGAGCTCCTTCGCGGTGGCGTTGAGCTTGTCGCGGACGGTCTCCTTCAGCGCCTTCGGCATCCAGACGATGCGGGCGACGCCGCCCTCGGCCTTCATAAACTTCTTCGAGGCGATGAAGTGCTTGCCGTGGCCCATGAAGCCCGGAGTCTGCACACCGCCGCCGGTCATGGAAGCCATCTCGGAGAAGGTCATGCCCAGCGGGGTCATGCCCGCGTGCTCGCGGTTGGTGATGACGACGCCGTTGGAGCACGGCTCTATGCCGCAGATGCACTCGAAGCAGCCGCAGGAGGTCATCGGATCCTCCATGATGGAGTACAGCGTGACGTGCTCAAGCGCGCCGTGGGAGTACTTGTTGACGGCCTCGTCGACGTCGCCGTAGGCGCCGGTGCGCTCGTCGTAGCAGTTGAGCTTGGTGACTATCTGGCAGGGGCCGTTGGGGTCGAGCTCATTGGTGGCCTTGGCGTCGAGCCAGGAGACGGCGCCGCAGAGGCCGAGGCGCTCCGGCGTGACTATGCAGACGTGCGACGGAGAGAAGCTCTGGCACAGTATGCAGGTGTATAACACGTCGACGCTCTCGTCGGTGAGGGACTTGAGGCGCTCGTCGCGCTTGTCGTACACCTCGTTGGCCATGACGCGCAGCTCCTTGTTCTTCTCGGGGACGGTGCAAATCGTGACCTGGCACTTGTCGACGACGGCCTCGAACTCGCTCTTGAGCTTGGCGTAGAGCACCTCGCCGAAGTGGCGCGCGCGGAAGCCGGCCTCGAAGGCGTTTTTGCTGACGCGGATGCGGATCATATCGCGCTGGCCGGTGTGGTAGACGTTCTCGATGCAGTTGAAGAAGTTGTGGATTTTACGCTCCATGACGGGCTCGAAGTCGCTCTGCATGTTCTTGCCGGCGACCTCGGCGATGATGGTCATGCTGATTTTGGAGCCCACGGGGAACTCGTCAAAGTCGGGGCC
>CALWXY010000146.1 GCA_944385595.1 uncultured Oscillospiraceae bacterium | reverse complement strand
GTGCTCACGCTGTTCGGCAAATACGTCGGCACCCTCAAGGGCGAGGGCTTCTACTTCGTGAACCCCTTCTGCGTCGGCGTGAACCCCGCCGCCAAGACCAAGCTCAACCAGAGCGGCGACGTCGACGGCGGCTCCAAGCTCCGCGCTGCCAAAAACGGCGAGCTTGAGGTGAGTATGCCGAGCAAGAAAATCTCGCTCAAAATCATGACCCTCAACAACAACCGCCAGAAGATTAACGACTGTCTCGGCAACCCCATCGAGATCGGCATAGCCGTCATGTGGCGCGTCACCGACACGGCCAGGGCCGTCTTTAACGTCGACAACTACAAGGAGTACCTCTCGCTCCAGTGCGACAGCGCACTGCGCAACATCGTCCGCATCTACCCCTACGACGTCGCGCCGAACGTCGACACCACGGGCGACGGCGTCGCCGACGAGGGCAGCCTGCGCGGCTCCAGCGAGGTCGTGGCCGAGCGCATCCGCGGCGAGATCCAGCAGCGCGTCGAGGACGCGGGGCTGGAAATCATCGAAGCCCGCATCACCTACCTCGCCTACGCGCCGGAGATTGCCGCCGCCATGCTGCAGCGCCAGCAGGCCTCCGCCATCATCGACGCGAGAAAGATGATAGTCGACGGCGCCGTCGGCATGGTCGAGCTCGCCCTCGAGCGGCTGAATCAGGGCGGTATGGTCGAGCTCGACGAGGAGCGCAAGGCCGCAATGGTCTCGAATCTGCTGGTCGTCCTCTGCGGCAACCGCGACGCGCAGCCGGTGGTGAACTCCGGCAGCCTGTACTGATATGGCCGACGCGAAGAAGCAGATTCCGCTGCGCCTCTCCGCCAAGCTCTACGCCGCCATCGCCGCCTGGGCGGAGGACGATTTCCGCTCCGTCAACGGGCAGATTGAGTATCTGCTCACCGAGTGCGTCCGCCAGCGGAAGAAAAACGGGAAATACGTCTCCGACGAGATTGATATTCCCCCGGAACTGGATATCGAATAAAAAATGTGCCGGAGCAATGCTCCGGCACATTTTTACGTCAGTATACACAGCAGCAGGCCGTAGAGCACGCTCGCGCTCACGCCGTAGACGATGACAGGCCCCGCTATCGAGAACATCTTCACGCATGTCCCGCCGGTGACGCCCTCGCTGTGGAACTCTATCGCCGGGGCGGACACGGCGTTTGCAAAGCCGGTTATTGGCACCAGCGTGCCCGCGCCGGCAAATTTCGCCAGCCGGTCGTAGACGCCGAGGCCGGTCAGCAGCACGCCGAGGAACACCATCGTTATGCTCACCGCCGCCGGGCGCAGCTGCTCTCCCAGCCCCAGGTACTCATAAAGCCAGGCCGCGCACTGCCCCACGCAGCAGATAAGCCCGCCGGACACGAAGGCCCTGAACACATTGCGCGGCGATTTTGAGCGCGGCGATATCTTCGAGATATACTCGCCGTATTCGCGGTTTGTCATTGCACTCACCTCTTTGCGGAGTATTTCCCGATATTTAACTTTTTAGCCGTTTCGTTCTTTACAAATAGGGGATATACTGGTTTAATATGGTATATATAATATCATTTAAGAAGGTATTTCAATGAATTGCGCTCTCATTGACATAGGCTCAAACTCCATGCGCCTGTCCGTCTACGAGCTGGCGGACGGCTCCTTCCGCACCCTCTTCCGCGACAAGATCATGGCCGGTCTCGCCGGCTTCGTCGTGAAGAAAAAGCTCACGCCCGAGGGCATTGGCCGTGCCTGCGACGGGCTGCTGCAGTTTCGCGAGACGCTCGAGCTGCTCGGCATAAGCGACGTCTCCGTCTTTGCCACCGCCTCGCTCCGCAACATCGCCAACACCGACGAGGCCGTGGGCGAGATCAGCCGCCGCACCGGCTTTACCATCGACGTCATCTCCGGCCTCGACGAGGCCATGTTCGGCTACTCCGGCGCCATGCTCGAGCTGGGCCTCTCCAGCGGCGTATTCACCGACATTGGCGGCGCCAGCGCCGAGGTCGTCACCTTCAGCTCCGGCAAGCTCTGCGGCGCGAACAGCCTGCCGATTGGCTCGCTCAGGCTCTACTCCGACTGCGTCAAGCGCATCATGCCCACCAAGGGGGCGCTCGCCAAGATAGACGAGCGCGTCAAAGCCGAGCTCGCCGCCCTGCCCGACGGGCAGAGCTACGAGCGCATCGCCGCCGTCGGCGGCACGGCGCGCGCCGCCCTCAAGCTCACGCGCAGGCTCTTCAGCCTCCCGCCCAGCTGCACCGAGGTCGAGCTCGCCGCCGTCGAGCAGCTCTGGCAGACGCTGATTAAAAACGACCGCGCCGCCATCGACCTCATACTCAAAACCGAGCCGGAGCGAGTACACACCATCATCCCCGGTCTCGCCATCCTGCGCGGGATCGCTCAAAAATTCTCAGCCAAAACCATGGTCGTAAGCAGTTACGGCGTCAGGGAGGGATATCTGTGCAGCCGGAAAAGATCCGAGATACTAGCTACACGCAAAACAGAGAGCTGAGCTGGCTCAAATTCGATCTCCGCGTGCTCGAGGAGGCTATGGACAAGAGCGTCCCCCTGCTCGAGCGTCTCAAATTCGTCTCCATATTCACCAGCAACCTCGACGAGTTCTTCATGGTGCGCGTCGGCAGTCTGTTCGATTTGTCTGTCATGTCGCCCAAGTCGCTCGACAACAAGTCCGGCCTCACGCCAGTCGGCCAGCTTGAGCAGATTTACGCCGAGATCCCCGGCCTCATGGCCAGGCGTGACCGCATCTACTCCGAGCTGATGGCCGAGCTTGCCGACAAGGGCATACGCGACCTCCAGATGGCCGAGCTGCTGCCGCAGGAGAAAAAGTTCCTCAACAAATACTACAAGGCGAAAATCCTGCCCGTCCTCTCGCCGCAGATTGTCGACGGGCAGCACCCCTTCCCCCACCTGCTCAGCAAGCAGCTCTACATAGCCTCCAATCTGCACGGCAAGCGCCAGAAGGCCCCGCTCGGCCTCATCCCGCTGCCCGACGTGCTGCCCCGCTTCATCCAGATGCCCGACGACCCCTGCCGCTTCGTCCGCATCGAGACGCTGCTGCTCTCGCGCGCCGACTCGCTCTATGGCTCCTTCAAGCCGTCGGAGAGCTGCGTCCTCTGCGTCACCCGCAACGCCGACATCAGCTTCGACGACGACAAGTTCGACGACATCGACCTCGACTACCGCAGCAAGGTCTCGAAGCTGCTCAAAAAGCGCTCGCAGCTCGGCATAATGCGCCTTGAGCTGCAGGGCAAGCCCTCGGCGGAGTTCGTGAGCCTTTTGTGCTCGCGCATAAACGTCGAGAACCACCAGGTCTACACCTGCGAGGCCCCGCTCTGCCTCAAATACGTCTACCCGCTCGTCGACGCGCTGCCGGAGGATATCTCAAAGCCGCTGTCGTTCGAGCCGTACACGCCGCGCCAGCCGGGCAGCATAGACCAAAAGCTCGGCATGATCGAGCAGATTCGCCGCCGCGACAGGCTGCTGTTCTTCCCGTATGAGAGCGTCGACCCATTTCTGCGACTGCTCAGCGAGGCCGCGGAGGACCCGGAGGTCGTCTCCATACGCATCACCATCTACCGCCTCGCCTCCTCCTCGAAAATCGCGCACATACTCTGCCGCGCCGCCGAAAACGGCAAGGAGGTCACAGCGCTGATGGAGCTGCGCGCGAGGTTCGACGAGGCCAACAACATCTCGTGGTCGCGCCTGCTGGAGGACTCCGGCTGCCGCGTCATCTACGGCATCGAGGACTTCAAGTGCCACTCCAAGCTCTGCCTCATAACGCTGCGCCGCGGCGAGAGCCTGAGCTACATCACCCAGGTCGGCACCGGCAACTACAACGAGAAGACCAACAAAATGTACACCGACCTCACCTATATGACCGCCCGCCAGGACATAGGCGAGGACGCCACCGCATTCTTCCGCAACATGCTGGTCGCGAACCTCGACGGGGACTACGGCACTCTGCTCGTCTCCCCCAGCGGCATCAAGAGCCGCCTGCTCGAGCTGATGGACGAGCAGATTGCCCTCGGCGACAAGGGCTACATCTGCATCAAGGCCAACTCCATGACCGAGCGCGAGGTCATCGACAAGCTGTCGGAGTGCTCTCGCGCGGGCGTCGAGGTGCAGCTCATACTGCGCGGCATCTGCTGCCTGCGCCCGGGCATCCCCGGCAAGACGGAGAACATACACGTCACCAGCATAGTGGGCCGCTATCTCGAGCACTCGCGTATCTACTGCTTCGGGCGCAGCGGCGAGTACGGGCTGTTCATATCCTCCGCCGATTTGATGACGCGCAACCTCGTGCGCCGCGTCGAGGTCGCCTGCCCGATAGATTCGCCGGAGCTGAAAAAGTGTCTGCTCTGGATTCTTGAGAAGCAGCTTGCCGACAATGTCAAGGCCAGCACCCTCCTGCCGGACGGCAGCTACCTGCGCAAGAGCGGCGGCGAGCCGTTTTCCAGTCAGGACTATTTCATGGAAAACCCGCTCCCGCTTGAGCCGGACGCGCCGCTCCCGGCGCCCAAGCCGAAGCCCGCCGAGCGCCCCGTCCCGGGCCGCGTGAGCCTCTGGTGGCGGCTGTTCGGAAGAAAGAAATAATAATAAAAATGCTGAAGCTAATGCTTCAGCATTTTTATTATGGGGGATTGCACTTCGCTTCGCGCCTGCGGGCGCGAACTCTGCGAGGCTTTGTTGAGCCTCAGCCTTTTTCCAGTTTAAGCAGAAAACCCTTCTTATCCAGCCCGCCGGCGTAGCCGGTGGGGGCGCCGTTTGCGCCTACAACGCGGTGGCACGGTACGATTATCGCTATCGGATTTTTGTTGTTCGCCCCGCCGACGGCGCGGGCGGCCCCCGGCGCGCCGATTGCGCGGGCGATATCGCCGTAAGTGCGCGTCTCGCCGTATGGTATCTCCGTCAGCGCGCGCCAGACGCGCAGCTGGAACGGCGTGCCGCGCGGGCGCAGCGGCAGCGAAAACTCCCGCCGCGTACCCGCAAAATATTCCAGCACCTGGCGCACTCCCTCGTTCTCCGCGCCGTTTTCCGGCTCGTCGGTGAAGCCCAGCTCCGTCACCGCGCCGCCGGACATCACAAGGCGCATATTCCCGAGCGGCGTTCTGAACACAACCGTCTCGCTCATAGTCATATGTCGAGCGAGATGTTGTCGACGCCGTTGCGCTCAAACTCGCTTATATACTCGTCCATGCGGTGCTGCAGCTCCTGCAGGTCGTCGGGATTCACATGCTCGCTGTCCATGTCGCGGCGGGCCAGCTCCTCGGCCAGAATGTCGAAGAACACGGCGTCCTCGTAGTCGGCTATCGCCTCGTGGATGCCGCCGTCCTCGTACTCGCGCGAGGGGTAGATGTGGCCGCGCCACAGCTCGATGAGGCTCTTCATCCCGGCGGGCGAGCAGTAGGAGAAAACCTTCTCCTCAAGCGAGTCGTATTCCTCTATCCTGTCGTCGCCGCGGGCGGAGTTCAGCACCCAGTTGCCTATATACACCATGTCCAAAAGCAGGCGGAATTCCTTGTTCGTGAGTTCTATCTGCATAACAGCGGCCTCCTTCCAAAGAGCACTGATATGATATATTATATCCGGCGGCGCGGCGATGCGTTCCGCCGCGTCCGTAAACTACATTATATCAAATCGCACAAATTATTTCCACACTATTTTTGCTCTTGTAATAAAAGGCAAATTGTCGTATTATTTATATAATGTCTGCCCTTGCGCCCTCGCGGCTCGCGGGCAGCCGGAGGTATTTTATGCTTAACAAAACCATCGGAGTTTTCGACTCCGGACTCGGCGGGCTCACCGCCGTCGAGGAGCTCTCGCGCCTGCTCCCGCAGGCCGGCATCGTCTATTTCGGCGACACCGGCCACCTCCCCTACGGCGGCCGCAGCCCAAAGCAGCTCATGTTCATGGCCCGCAAAAACATCGCCTTTCTCGAGGGCCGCGGCGCCGGTCTGATTCTCGCCGCCTGCGGCACCGTCACTTCCGTCGCGCTCGACACCGTCTCCGCCGAGACCGAGACGCCGCTCTTCGGCGTCGCCAGACCCGCCGCCCGTACAGCCGCCGCGCTCACCAGAAACGGCGTCATCGGCTTTCTCGCGACTGAGGCCTGCGTCAAAAGCGGCTACAACCAGCGCGTCATAGCCGAGTACGCGCCCGGCGCGAAGGTCGTCGCCGTGGCCTGCCCCAAATTCGTCCCGCTCATAGAGTCCGGCGTCGGCTCCGGGGCCGAGCTGGACGCCGCCATCGACGAATATCTCGCGCCCATCGTCGCCGCCGGGGCCGACACCGTCATCCTTGGCTGCACCCACTACCCCATCATCTCCGCGGAAATCGACCGCCGCCTCGGCGGCTCGGCCAGGCTCGTCAGCTCGTCCGGCGAGGCCGCCCGCGCCCTCGCCGCCTCGCTCGACGGCAAAATCAGCGGCTCCGGCAGACGCAAATATTTCGTGAGCGGCGACGCCGCCCTCTTCGCCTCCA
>CALWXY010000145.1 GCA_944385595.1 uncultured Oscillospiraceae bacterium | reverse complement strand
GAGGTCACTGCCTTCGTCGACGCCAAGGGCAGCGACGCGCAGCGCTATGCGAAGTATTTCGCCGAGATGCTGAGGCGCGGCATAGCCCTCGCCCCGGCGCAGTTCGAGGCGATGTTCGTCTCCGCCGCGCACACGCCCTCGCTCATAGACGAGACCGCCTCCGCATTCGACGCGGCGCTCGCCGCGCTCTGAGAGCAAGAAAAAAGACAGCTTCATGAGTGAAGCTGTCTTTTTTTATGGGAAATTCAGCCGGAGATCTCGCGCCCGGCGAGGCGCTCGTAGAATTTGGCGAGCGAGCTGTGGTCGAGCTTGCCCAGCCCCTGGGCGCGCAGCTGCTGGTACATCTCAAAGACCTGCGCGGTCACCGGCAGAGGCGAGCCGAAGCTGTGCCCGGCCTCGACGGCGTTGGTGAGATCCTTGGTGTGGAGGTCGACGGTGAAGGTGGGCGAATACTCGCCGGAGATCATCTTGGGGGCCTTGGCCTCCATGATGGCGCTGCCCGCGAGGCCGCCGCGCACGGCCTGGAAGGCCGTCTCGGGGTCGACGCCGGCGCTGCGCGCGAGCATCAGCCCCTCGGCCATGACGGCCATGTTCCCCGCGACAATGATCTGGTTCACGAGCTTCACCGTGTTGCCCGCGCCAATCTCGCCGCAGTAGACTATGTTCCTGCCCATGGCGGAGAGCAGCTCGCGGCACTCGTCGAAGAGCGCGCGGTCGCCGCCGCACATGATTGACAGCGTGCCGGCGACAGCGCCGGACTCGCCGCCGGAGACGGGTGCGTCCATCATCCGCACGCCCTTTTCGGCGCAGGCGGCGCAGATATTGCGGCTCTCCGCCGGAGCGATGGAACTCATATCGATTACTATAGTGCCGGGCTTTGCCGCGCTGAGCACACCGCTGTCGCCAAACAGGACGGCCTTGACGTCGGGTGCGTTCGGCACCATGGTGATGACGACTGGGCACTCCGCGCCGACATGTGCGTAAGAGGTACCGCGGGTCGCGCCCTCGGACACCATTTGATCTATGGCCGGCTGCGAGCGGTTAAACACCACGACCTCGTGCCCGGCTTTCATGAGATTGCGCACCATGGGCTTTCCCATGGTACCAAGTCCAATAAATCCAACTTTCATGACTATACCTCCAATGCTTATTCCGTAACTACACCTATTTTAGCACGCAAACGCGACTTTTCAAGCTAAATTAAACAATTAACAAAGAAATTTTTATACAAAGTGCAGCATAAAAATGTCATAGATTTCCTGTTTCGTACATGATGGCTGTGAGAGCCACGACCGGCGCGGTCTCGCAGCGGAGTATGCGCGGCCCCATCGAGCAGGCGGGTATGCCGGCGGCAGAGGCAAGAACCACCTCATACTGCTCGAAGCCGCCCTCCGGGCCGGTGATGACGGCGGCGCTTTTGAATTCGCCGGAGAGCGCCTCGCGCAGCGGCCTGCGCTCGCCGCCCGTCTCGTACATCAGCAGCGGCCGCTCGGACTTGAGCGCGAGCTCCAGCGCCGCGGCGAGATTTTCAAGCACCAGCACCTCGGGTATGACGCCGCGGCCGGACTGCTTGGCCGCCTCCTCGGCTATGCGCTGCCAGCGGACGCGCTTTTTCTCGGCGTTTTTGCCGTCGAGCCGCGCGACGCAGCGCTCGCACTGGAAGAAGGCTATGCGCCGGGCGCCGCACTCCGTGCACTTCTGCACGATGTAGTCCGCCCTCTCGCCTTTGGGCAGCCCCGCGAGCACCGTGACCTCGACGGATGCCTCCGCCGGGCAGGGGACGGTGTTCTCCACCTCGACGTCGGCAAAGCCGTCGCCCACGCGCACGAGGCGGCAGTGCCTGTCGGTGCCCTCGCCGTCGCAGACGACGAGCCTCTCGCCGACGCGCATACGCAGCACCTTGATGTGCTCGGCATCAGCGCCGGTGATGCTTATCGAAGAACCTGCCATGTTCGTGCCGGCAATGAAAAATCTCGGCATATTATGTAAACCTCCAAACTGAGCTTTGCAGTACAATTATGTCATAATATGTCGGATTTTGCAATAGCGGTGGCGGGGAGACCGCGCGCGGCATAGACTGCGTCAGGGGGTGTCTGGAATGGATGAGAGCATAATGCCGGAGGGCTTCGCCGAGGTCTGGGAGCGGGTGCGCGCCGCCGCTGCGGAGACGGGCGAGAGCGCGCCGCCGGACGCGCAGAGCGCGCTTGAGACCTTCATACGGCGCAAGCGCGAGGCGATAGCGATGTACAAATGCATAGTTGCCGCGGCGGGCAGGCAGGAGCGCGCGGCGCTGTGCCGCATACTCGCCGACGAGCGGCGGCATCTCGCCGGCCTGCAGCTGGAGTATTTCATGCTGACCGGCGACAACTGCGCCGCCTCCGGGGAAAAGCCCGCGAAGCTCGAGGGCGGGCTGCTCAGCGCGCTGCGCTCTGCCGCGATAGCGGAGGCGGAGTCCGCCGCTGAGTATGAAAAAGCCGCGCAGACGCTCGGCGGTGAGGCCGGGGCCGTCTGCACGGCGATAGGCAATGAGGACAGCGGACACGCGCGGGCGCTGCGCTGCCTGATAGCGCGCTGCTTCACGCAGCAGGGCTGACGATTGCGGGCGGCTCGCTGCCATCCGGGAGGGCTGAGCTCTCAATGGGCGCGCTCTCGCCCGGCTTTGCCTCCGCGCTGGAGCAGGAGGCGAAGAGCATGGCGAATACAGAGAGCAGGATGCACAGCAAAATTGCCGCCGACCAGCCGGTGTAGATCAGCTCGCGCCTGGTCACGGGGCGGGCCGGGGCCTTTTTGGGGGTCTGAGCGGTACCGGCTGACCGGGCGGGACGCGCGGCGGCGCGCTGCGCGGGCTTTTTACCGGCGCTTTTGGAGAGCCGGGATGCGAGCGGGCGGAGCCTGTCGAAGATGTCTTTGTTGTTCAATGAAATCACCAATCTGAATTAAAAGTGCGCCGCGCTTGGCGGCGCACTTTTATTATTGTGCTTACTGCTCGGCCTCGAGCGCCTTGGCGGCGGCGATGGCCTTCTCCTGAGCGGCGGGCGGGCAGTCCTCGTAGCGGACGAAGTGGAAGGTGTAGGAGCCGCGGGACTGGGTCATGGCGCGCAGGTCGATGGCGTAGCTCGTCATCTCGCCCATGGGGACCTCGGCCTCGATGACCTGCTCGCCGTCGCCGGTGGGGGTCATGCCCATGACGCGGCCGCGGCGCTTGTTGAGGTCGCCGATGACGTCGCCCATGTAGCTGTCGGGCACGGTGACCTTGAGCTCGCCGACCGGCTCGAGGAGGACGGGGTTGGCCTCGGGCATGGCGGCCTTGTAGGCCAGCTGGGCGGCGGTCTTGAAGGCAATCTCGGAGGAGTCGACGGGGTGGTAGCTGCCATCGTAGAGGACGGCCTTGAGGTTCACGACGGGATAACCCGCGAGCGGACCGTGGACGCAGGCCTCGCGCAGGCCCTTCTCGACGGCGGGGAAGAAGTTCTTCGGGACGCTGCCGCCGAAGACCTCCTCGGCGAAGACCATGTCGTCCTCGTCGGGGTTCGGCTCGAAGCGGATCCACACGTCGCCGAACTGGCCGCTGCCGCCGGTCTGCTTCTTGTGGCGGCCCTGCTTCTCGACGACCTTGCGGATTTTCTCACGGTAGGGGACGCGCGGAGCTTTGAGCTCGGCCTCGACGTTGAAGCGGGAACGGAGCTTGGAGACGAGCACGTCTATCTGGATGTCGCCGGCGGCATAGATGACCATCTGATGCGTCTCGGCGTTGTTGACGACGTTGAAGGAGGGATCCTCCTCGTTGAGTCTGGCGAGACCCTGGGCAATCTTGTCCTCCTGGCCGCGGGTTTTCGGCGTGATGGCGACGGAGTAGCAGGGCTCGGCGAAGGGGATCTGCTTGAGGGAGACGACCTTGCGCGGGTCGCAGAGGGTGTCGCCGGTCTTGACCTTGTCCATCTTGCCGATGGCGCCGATGTCGCCGCAGGAGAGCTCCTTGACCTCCTCGGCCTTCTTGCCGCGCATGACGTAGAGGCGGCCGAGCTTCTCGGTGGAGCCGGTGCGGGCGTTCACGAGGGAGAGGTCGGAGGTGATGACGCCGGAGAGGACCTTGATGTAGGAGTACTTGCCGTACTGGTCGGAGACGGTCTTAAAGACGAAGGCGGTGGGGACGCCGCCGGGGGAGACGACGAACTCCTCGGTCTCGCCGTCGGCCTTGGTGGCCTTGTGGTAGTTGCCCTCCATGGGGTTGGGGAGCAGGTCGACGATATAGTCCATGAGCATGAGGCTGCCCATGGTGGTGACGGCGGAGCCGCAGAGGACGGGGAAGAGGCTGAGGTCGCGCACGCCCTGGCGCAGACCCTGGATCATCTCGGCGTAGGTGAAGTCCTCGCCGCCGAAAAATTTGTCCATGAACTCCTCACTGGTCTCGGCGACGGACTCCTTGAGGGCGTCGTTGAACTCGGTGATGACGTCCTCCTTGCCGGCGGGAATCTCAATCTCGACGCGCTTGCCCTTCTGCATCTCGTAGGCGCGCTTGTTCAGGACGTCGATAATGCCGGTGACTTTTTTGCTGTCGTCCCAGATGGGGACGACGACGGGGGCTATTTTGTTGCCGTACTTCTCGCGCAGCGCCTCGAAGGTGGCGTTGTAGTCGGAGTTGTCCTCGTCGGTTTTGGAGATATAGATGAAGCGGGGCATATTGCGCTCCTCGCAGTATTTCCACGCTTTTTCAAGTCCGACGGACAGGCCGTCCTTGGCGGAGCAGACGATGATGGCGGCGTCGGCTGCGCGGAGGGCCTCCATGACCTCGCCGGAGAAGTCGAAGCCGCCCGGGGTGTCGAGGATATTTATTTTGCAGCCCTTGTATTCCAGGGGGGCCACGGCCATGGAGATGGAAATCTGCCGCTTTACCTCCTCCGGATCGTAGTCGCAGACGGTGTTGCCGTCGGCCGTGCGGCCCATGCGGTCGAGCGAGCCGGTCATGAACAGCAGGCTCTCGGCGAGGGAGGTTTTACCGTTGCCGCTGTGACCCAGCAGGCAGACGTTGCGGATGTTTTGAACAGAATAGCTCATGTGGGTTTCTCTCCTTGACCAATGTATTTATGCTCATCGAAAGATTGGGCTTAAAAGCACATCCATAATTATACACCAAGGTATGTCAAATCGCAACAATAATTCTAATAATAACCTAAAAAAGCTATCTCAAACTGTTGGAAACGAACAAAACGGGTGCAATCCAAATGAGCATGAAGAGGAGCAGGCGGGAGGCGAGCCAGGCGGCGGGAGCGCCGCCGGAGCAGAGCAGGACGACTATGGCCATGCCGAGCGCGGCGGAGACGAAGCAGCCGGCGGTGAAGACGCGGGTGGCGCGGTAGAGTTGTCTCGCGCTCTCGGCGCACTCGACTATGGCGCCGAGGCCGTGGCGCATGACGGCGGCGGAAACGGGGGTGGCCGGGTCGTGCCCGACGGCGGAGACGCGGTAGCGCTCGGCGAAGGTGGGGAACTCGAAGTCGTCGGTGACGACCTTGAAGCGCTGCCTGATCATCATGGGGTTTATATTGAAGTCGCGCACGGCGAAGATGGGGAAGCTGTAGTCGCGCAGGAGGATGTCGAGCGCGCGCTGGACGGAGGCGGTGGGGTTGTAGCTCACGGAGAATATGCCGGCGAGCTCGCGGTTTATGACGGTAAAGACGGCGCTGCGGAGCGTCAGCCCGTGCGGGAGGCGTATGCCCATGAGGCTCATGAAGCTGGACGAGCCGACGAGCACCTCCTCGCCGTTGATCTCGGCGATTATGCCGCCGCCCTCGTGGCAGCGGAAGTTCTCGACCTTGCTGAGCGTGCAGGCGCTGCGCTGCATCAGCTTTTTGAACACCGGCGCGAGGGCGCAGCCGGAGGCCGCGATGAGCGAGCCGGTGTAGCCTATGACCTTGGAGCTGCGGTCCTTGCCGTTGATCTGAATCTTTTTGATGGCGATGGTGTTCTCCGGGAAGATGTCGCGGTCGAGCACGACGAAGCGCTCGGCGGAGCCGATGTCGGCGCAGCCCTCGTAGCCGGCGATGGCGGCGCCGATGACGTGCAGCCGCTTCGCGGCGGCGGAGAACATCATCGGGAAGGCTATGAGCGACATGAAGCTGGAGCTTGCGGCGAGCATGGCGCTGAATATGTGGATGAATGCGCCTGTAGTGCCGGTGACGAGCACGACGAGCAGCGAGAGCACCAGCGCCACGACGATAAGAAAGGGCGCGGCGGCTATGTGCGCGATCTCGCAGAGGTCGGCGCCCTCGGCGCGGCGGATGAAGCCGTCGATGGGCGCGTCGGACTGGAGGACGCAGAGCGCATCCTTGACTATGCCGGGCTCAGCTGTGACGGCGGTGGGGGGTTCCTTTGCCTCGGAGAGCGCCGCGAAGGTGGAGCTGAGGGCGGAGCAGGAAAAGCGCTCGCCCCAGATGCCGAGGCAGATGCTCCAGGCCGAGACGGCGCAGAGCGGCAGGCCGAAGTCGAGCTTGCCGGAGGCGACGAGCACGGCGTCGAGCAGGGAGAATATGCACGAGAGCGCGGCGAGCGACTGCGCGCCGGGCTGGAATCTGGCTATGGAGACGAGCCCCGCCGTGAATACGTCGACGCCCGCGAGCATGACGGAGAGCAGCATGACAATGCAGACGAGGCTCGCGGCCTGCGTGCTGCTGCCGAGCGCGCCGAACAGCGGGAGAAAGCCGGTGAAGGCGAAGGTGATATAGGTGAGCAGGACGCAGAGCGCCGTTGCCGCGCGGGTGCGGAATATGAGCGAGCGCAGCTGGACGGCGTAGAGCTTTGCGGCCTTTTTCGGCTCAAGCTCCGGGCCGAGGTCGACGGGCTCGGCCTTGGCTGTGGCCTCGCGCTCGGCCTCGGCGCGCTTGGAGGCGACGCTGGCGAGCAGCGAGAGCAGCGGTGCCATGACCGTCTCGCCTATGGATTTTTTCCTCGGCGGGCGCTCGGCGCGGTGGCTGCTCTTCGGCGAGGGCTGGGCCTCGGGGTCGGCGTAGCGCTCGGCCTCGTCCTCCGGGGTGAAGGACTCGAGCGTCTCGCCCTCGGGTTCCGGCTCCGGCTCGGGTTCAGGCTCAGGCTCTGGATTGCGGGAGGCGGCGATAGTGTCGCCAATCGCCTCGCGCATAATGCTGCGCGACTTCTCCTCAACTGTCTGCGGAGGCGCGGCCTCGTCCCCGGCGTCGTCGAGGTACTCGGCCAGAATGGCCTCGAGCGAGAATTGCTCGGGGTCGAGATTGTAGTCGAAATTGTTGTCCATAAACGGTGGCTGTCCTTTCAGCCGCGCCGCGGCGCGAGAATTCTCAGAGGCTGCGCTGCCTCAGCACCTCGTAGATAAGGATGGAGGCGGCGGCGGAGGCGTTGAGCGAGGAGACCTTGCCTCTCATGGGTATGCTGACCATGAAGTCGCACTTCTCGGCGACGAGGCGGCCGATGCCGTCGCCCTCGGAGCCGATGACGAGCGCGATGGGGCCGCGCAGGTCGGTCTCCCACATGCCGCTCGCGCCGTCGGCGGCGGAGCCGTAGACCCACAGCCCGGCGGCTTTCAGCTCCTCGATTGCGGCAACGAGGTTCGGCACCCGCGCGACGGCCATGTGCTCGGCGGCGCCGGCGCTGGTCTTGCCGACGACGGCGGTGAGTCCCGCGCTGCGGCGCTTGGGGATGACGACGCCGTGCGCGCCCGCGCACTCGGCGGTGCGGATGATGGCGCCGAGGTTGTGTACGTCGGAGATTTCGTCGCAGATGATGACGAACGGCTCCTCGCCGCGCTCTTTTGCGACGGCGAGTATGTCCGCGACGGAGCAGTACTCGCGCACGGCGGCGAGGGCGATGACGCCCTGATGCGAGTGCGTGCGGCTCATGGCGTCGAGCTTGCGCCTGTCGGCCTCGACGACGACTATGCCGCGCTCTCGTGCAGTGGAGGCGATGTGGCCGAGCGTCTTGTCGACGTCGCCCTTCGCGATGTAAATCTTATCGATGCTGCGCCCTGCGCGCAGCGCCTCGGTGACCGAGTTGCGGCCCTCGATGATGTCCTCTCTCTCGTCGTTATACATGTCTTACCTCAGCTCGGCCTTGAGGACGTCGGCCATGTCGGTGTGCTCCCAGGGGAGGTCGATGTCGGTGCGGCCGAAGTGGCCGTAGGCGGCGGTCTGACGGTAGATGGGGCGGCGCAGGTCGAGCTTGCGGATGATGGCGGCGGGGCGCATGTCGAAGCAGCGGCTGACCATGTCGGCAATCTCCTGGTCGGGGACTACGCCGGTGCCCTGGGTGTCTATGAACACGGAGACGGGCTGGGGCACGCCAATGGCGTAGGCAAGCTCAATCTGGCAGCGCCTTGCTATGCCGGCGGCGACTATGTTCTTTGCAATGTAGCGGGCCATGTAAGCGGCGCTGCGGTCAACCTTGGTGGGGTCTTTGCCGGAGAAGCAGCCGCAGCCGTGCCCGGCGTAGCCGCCGTAGGTGTCGACTATAATCTTGCGCCCGGTGAGGCCGGAGTCGCCGACGGGGCCGCCGACGACGAAGCGCCCGGTGGGGTTGATGTAGATCTTGGTGTCGGCATCCATGAGCCCCTCGGGGATGATGGGCTTTATGACGCACTCGGTGAGCGCCTCGCGCAGGTCGGCGATGGCGATGGAGTCGGCGTGCTGGGAGGAGACGACGACGGCGCTGATGCGCTCAATGCCGCCGTTTTCGCCGTACTGGACGGAGACCTGGGTCTTGCCGTCGGGGCGGAGCCAGTCGAGCTCGCCGGACTTGCGGACGGCGGTGAGCTGTCTCGCGAGCTTGTGGGCGTAGGTGATGGGAGCGGGCATGAGCTCCTCGGTCTCGTCGCAGGCGAAGCCGAACATCATGCCCTGGTCGCCGGCGCCGCCGACGGAGTCGTTGGTGCCCATGGCGATGTCGGGGCTCTGCTCGTCGATGGAGGTGAGCACGGCGCAGGTGTTGCCGTCGAAGCCGTACTCGGGTCTGTCGTAGCCTATCTCCTTGACGGTGCGGCGCACGATGGAGGGGATGTCGGCGTAGCAGCTGGTGGTGATCTCGCCCATGACCATGACCATGCCGGTGGTGGCGACGGTCTCACAGGCGACGCGCGCCATCTTGTCCTCGGCGAGGATGGCGTCGAGCACGGCGTCGGAAATCTGGTCGCAGATCTTGTCGGGATGGCCCTCGGTGACGGACTCGGAGGTGAATATCCTGTTTATGTTCCTGTTCATATCGATACCTCTCTAAATTATATTATAGGAAAAAGCGGCGCGGTATGCGCCCGACATAATAATGGCATTATATCCTTAATACAATATCATATTTTCCCCGCCACTTAAAGAGTAAATTTTCAGAAACACAGTTAATTTACAAATTTTATATGGACTGGTAAAAACGGGTATTGTATGATAAAATACGCAGGTGAGCGCTCTGCGCCGCCAATAAAACGGGAGGCATGGCTTTTATGAAGCAGTTTTCGAGATGGGTAGACAGGTTCTGCGCCACCCATCCGAGATTCGGTATACCGAATCTCATGATGTATATAGTCATAGGCAACATAGTCGTGTGGATGTTCAGCGCCATGGACACTACGCACACACTCTACGGCCTGCTCTATTTCAATGCGGAGCAGATATTCAAGCACGGCCAGCTGTGGCGGCTCGTGAGCTTTGTGTTCGTGCCGCAGTCGAGCGGGCTGTGGCTGCTGGTGTCGCTGTACTTCTACTATTTCATAGGCTCCACGCTCGAGCGGCACTGGGGCACGGCGCGCTTCACCCTATACTATATTTCCGGCATGGTGTTCAATATCATCTACGGCGTCATATTCTGGCTGCTCGGCTATAACGTCGCCGTCGACGCGGGCTACCTCAACCTCAGCATGTTCTTCGCCTTTGCCGCGACCTACCCGGATCTGGTGGTGCTGCTGATATTCATTCCGGTGAAGGTGAAATGGCTCGCCTGGCTGGACGCCGCGTTTTTCGTGCTGAGCATACTCACAGGCCGCTTCCCTGTGAACCTCGTGCCCATAGTCGCCATACTCAACTTCCTGCTCTTCTGCGGCGAGGATCTGATGGCCTACGTGCGCCCCTACCGGAACGTGAACCGCGGCAACACGGTGAACTTCCGCCGCGAGGTCGACAGGATGAAGCGCGAAGAGCGCACGAAAAACTACTCGCGCAAATGCGAGGTCTGCGGCCGCACCGACAGGGATTACCCCGACCTCGAGTTCCGCTACTGCTCCCGCTGCACCGGCTACCACTGCTACTGCATAGACCATATAAACAATCACGCCCACCACACCGACTGAGGCTTGATTTTAAAGCTGCGTGAGCATATAATGATAGGACTTGCATGTTATGAGGATGGGATGAAATAATGAGCGTAAACAGGACGCCGAAGCGCAGATCCGGAAAAATAACGGCGCTCTCGGCGGTGGTGCTTGCGGCTGTGCTTGTGGCACTCGCCGCCATAGAGGTAAAATACCTTGGCTCCGACCACGACGAGCTTCAGGCCGCGCTGACCGGGGCGGCCACGCCCCCGCCGGTCGAGAGCGTTGAGCCGGCTCTGCCGGACGAGACCCCGGAGGCGACGCCCAGCCCCTCGCCGACGCCTACGCCGCTGCCTGAGTTCGAGCCGCACGCCGTCGAGGGCACGGAGCCGTCGAAATACATCTCCGCCACCGCCGTTCAGGTCGACGGCGAGACCGTCGAGAGCTATAAGGCCGAAAAGCAAATCAGCTTCGGCCTCGGCGAGGATTACTCCGCGCTCGAGGGCGTGATCACCTTCCGCGGCGACAACTTCCGCTCCGGCGCGGCCTACGGCGCCGTGGACATGACGGAGTTCAAGTTCGACACACTGTGGACGCGCTCCATAGGCTCGCTCACCGCCTACGACGGCTATACATGGACGGGCAGCGGCTGGACGGGCCAGGCCCTGATCGCCAAGTGGGACAAATCCACCCGCGCGATAATGAATATGTACGACTGGGCCAGGGAGCAGGACGAGCTGGTCGAGGTCGTCCACGCCACGATGGACGGCCACGTCTACTTCACCGAGCTCGAGACCGGCAAGGCCACGCGCGACAGCCTGTACCTCGGCTTCACCTTCAAGGGCGCGGGCTCGCTCGACCCGAGGGGCTACCCGATACTGTACGTCGGCGCGGGCTACTACGGCGCGAGCCAGTCGCCGCGCGCTCTGGCCGTCAGCCTCATAGACGGCTCGGTGCTCTTCTCGCTGGGCGACAGCGAGACCTTTGCCAACCGCCAGTGGCACATGTTCGACAGCGCCCCGCTGGTCTGCGCCGAGACCGACCAGCTCATCTGGCCGGGCGAGAACGGCATAATCTATATAGTCGACCTCAACACCGATTACGACGAGGCCGCGGGCACGCTCGCCGTCGACCCCGTCGTGACGAAGTGGAAATACAGCACATACAGAAACACGAATACCGGCGGCCAGTATTGGCTGGGCATGGAGGACAGCGCCGTGATTTACAGCCACTACCTCATAGTGGCGGATAACGGCGGCCACCTCATGTGCCTCGACCTGAACACGCTGGAGCTGGTCTGGGTGCAGGACGTCCTCGACGACACCAACTGCACCCCGGTGCTGGAGCTGGAGAACGGCCATCCCTATGTGTATATCAGCACCTCCTTCCACTCCGGCTGGCGCTCCTGGACAACGGCGACCATACCGGTGTTCAAAATTGACGCCGAGACCGGCGAGATAGTCTGGCAGGTAGACTATACCTGCCACACCGAGCCGGACCTCTCCGGCGGCGTGCAGGGAACTATAGCAGTGGGCAAGAACGATTTGTCCGACCTCATATTCGTGCCGGTGTCGCGCACGCCGAACGCCTACGACGGCGTCCTCGCGGCGATAAGCAAATCGACGGGCGAGGTCGTCTGGGAGCAGCACTCGCAGACCTACAGCTGGTGCTCGCCGGTGTGTATCTACGATTCCAATGGCAAGGGCTACGTCCTGCACGCGACCTCCGGCGTCGGCAACGCGAACGGCGGCTACCTGATGCTGATGGACGGCCTGACCGGTGAGATACTCTACGAGGCGGCCCTCGGCGCGACGACCGAGGCCTCCCCGGTGGTGTATAACGACATGATAGTCATAGGCACCCGCGGCCAGACCGTGTACGGTTTGAAGCTGAAATAAAAGAAAAGTCCCCGCCGTTTTGGCGGGGACTTTTTCACTTCCTCCTCAGCTTGCGGCTGTTCACGATGCCGAGCACGATGAAGCAGCAGCCGATGGCGATGAAGATGGGGCGGCGCTGCATGGCGGCGATGACCAGGCAGAACAGGCCGACCACCAGGT
>CALWXY010000144.1 GCA_944385595.1 uncultured Oscillospiraceae bacterium | reverse complement strand
CATCAGGCTCCTTTCCGCAATTCTCTGGTGTGCGGTTTCCACCGCCTAGGGAATTATAGCACAGCTCGTGCTCCCAAGTAAAGAGAGTAAAAGTTAACATTTTGTTCACTCGGCCCGCAGCTGCTTTTCGATATATGTGTTGTTCAGCCAGAAGCACTGCTTCGTCATCTCGCGTCCGTCGGGCAGGGGCAGGGTATCGGCGGCGTTGCGCCCGTGCGGCCGGACGTGCGCCACCGGGCTCTCGCTCTGCTTCGGCAGATTGTTCCGCACGCCGCGCGGCGTCCGCTCCAGGCGGACTCCCTCCCGGAGAATCCGCACCGTCCGCTCCCAGACTCTGCGCGCCTCGTCGAGATCTGAGTTCGGCATGTTCCAGAACCTGACCCGCTCCAGCGCATATTCCCCGTCCTCCCGCTCGCGGAAAATCACGAACAGGAATTTCGTCGGGGCGAGCAGGCCGTACAGCTCCGACTCCTCCCAGCAGTCCTCACGGCTGAGCGCGATGAAGTCGAAGGTCTTAAACGACATGCTCTCCCTCACCCGGCCGTCGCGCTGAACTCTTATAGTCTTCGGCACTATGCCCGCCTTTTTGAACTCCTCGGTCTGCGCTATGCGCCCGCGGACGCCCAGCATACGCGCCAGCAGCAGCTCGTTCAGGCTCTTCGCGCCGCTCTCGACGCCCAGCCGCTCCGACAGCTCGCCCTGCGTCATGCCGCACCAGGGTCGGATCTTTTCCGTGATACATTCCTCAAAGCCCGCGGCGCGCAGCAGCTGCGCCGACTTCACTATGCGCGGATTTTCCTCCGCGCCGAATATGTAGCTGTTCAGAATCTGCGTCATATACGAGGCCTTCAGCGAGTAGGCCCGCTGCTTCGCGGGGATGTCGGAGAAGGGCTGGCGGCGCACGCTCGACGAATTTGCCCCCTTGGTGCAGGCCGCGAGATACAGCGTGTCGCCCTCGGACAGCTCGTGCGCGCGCCCGGCGCGCACCTTTGCCATGATCGTCTCCCAGTCGCGCTCTATGATGGCGAGATCCTCCTCCGGGAAGCTGAACAGCACAGCCTCGTCTATATGGAAGTCGCCCTTGGGTCTGTCCGGCAGATGCTCATACGGCATGATCAGCATGGTGCCGCACTTGTGCCAGAACGCGCTGGTGCGGAAGGTCTTGCCGCACTCATCCACATAGTTGATGATGTTGCACACCAGCCGCTCCTTGGCTCTGAGGCCGTTTTTGCCGCGGATGTACGGCGTGACCTTCAGCTCCACGCCCGCCTCCGGGAAGTCCGGCTCGGACTCGGAATTCGGCGTGTAGCCGAACCAGCTCTCCTCTATCACGGTGCCGATGGCGCCCTTGCCGCTCGCGAGGCGCCCCGTTTTGTCGATCTCGCGCAGCGGGATGCCGACGGCCTCCCTCGCGCGGCGCAAAATCGCCTCTTTTGTGCGGTATTTGCTCCCCTCCATGGCTCACGCCTCTCCGGCTATAATCTCGTCCAGCACACGGCCCATGCGGCTTATCATCGGCACCACGAGGGCGTTGCCCATACAGAAATATCTCATGCGCTCCGGCATACCGGTGTCCGTCCAGCCGTCGTCGAAGCCCTGGAGACGCTCGGCCTCCACCGGGGTCAGCAGGCGAATCCGCCCCGTGCCGGGGTCTATTACCACATGAGTCGAGCGGTTTAGCGTGGACTCGCTGGTCAGCATGGTGCGCCCCGGCCTGTCCCACGGGTCGGGGAAGGCAATCGGCCCCTCGGAGAACACATACTCGTGCCCGTTCGACGCGGTGCGTGGGATTTTTTTCGCCCCTTTGAGATAAGTCCACTTCGGCATTTTCTCATCGGAGATATAGTATCTCTCGTCGACGTCGCGCTCGAGCACCTCGCCGAGCGGAATGGGCGGCTCCTCAGCCTCGGTGATTTTCGCGGTGAATATCTCGCCGCCGCGCATGTACCCGGCGTTCTCGAAGGCGAAGGCAAAGCTGTCGCTCACCTCGACGATGTCGCCGCCGACGGCTCCGCACGCGAGCTTCCCGGCGCTCTCGACGGGGAAGGCTCGGGCCATCAGCCCGTCCCGCGCTATCAGCGCGGCGGGGTCGGCGGAGGCCATATTTTTTCCGTAGGCGGTGTCGTCCCTGTAGGCGAATATGAAAATCCGGCGGCGGCGCTGCGCCGCGCCGTACTGCGCCGCGTTCACGACGCGCCACTCGGCGCTGTAGCCCTCGGCGGCGAGGCAGGCGAGCATGACGCCGAAGTCCCGCCCGCGCTGCTTCGCCGGGGACTTGAGCAGGCGGTCGACGTTCTCGAGCAGGCAGAACGGCGGCTTTTTCGCGATCAGCGTGTCGCGGATCTGCCACCAGAGCACGCCCTTTTTCCCCTCGATCCCGTGCGCCGAGGCCAGCGTATGCGCCACGCTGTAGTCCTGGCAGGGAAAGCCGCCCACAAGCAGGCTGTGGCCGGGTATGGCGCGCTTGTCGACCGAGGCGATGTCCTCGCCGGTGTGGAACTCGCCGTTTAAATCCGGGCTGTCGCCGAAATGGCGCAGATAGCAGCCGTGGGCCCACTGGGTTCTCGCCCCCGGCTCCCACTGAGAGAACCAGACGGTTTTCCAGCCCGTCCCAAGCCGGTCGAATCCCAGCCGGAATCCGCCGACGCCTGCGAACAGCTCGCAGATCGTCTTTTCCATAGAGACCTCCTTTGACCGCCGCGCGGTCGGGTACGCATAGTAAGGCCGATCACCGGCCGTAATACAATATTGTACCATATTTTTGACGCAAAAAAAGACCCGAAACCGAAGTTTCAGGTCTTTTTTGCCGCAAAGCCGGCTACTGCTTGGCGGCCATGAGGGCGCGCAGCGAGGCGCGGATGGCGTTTAGCTGTGCGTTGAGGTAAGTCTCGTCCTCAAACATGGCATAGTGTACGCAGGCGCGGACGAAAATATAGGTCATACCCTGAACCAGGTCGGCAGGAATGCCGAGCTTGTCCGCGAGCTGATTGGCATATTCCTCGTATCTGACGTTGACCTCGCGGAAGAACTCCTTGCCGTACTCACGGTACTTGGGGCTGGAATAGACCTGATACATGAAGCGGTACTTGGCTCCGTGCAGCTTGGCCGTGATATACGGCATCTCACTGAGGAAACGCTCTATATCGTCAAAGCTGCGAGGCGCTCTGGACATGAAATCGTCCTCGACCTTGGCCATGCAGTGTGCGGTCGCCTCGATAACCAGCTCATCTTTGGTGCCGAAGTAGTAGACCAGGGCAGCGTTGGTGATGCCGCAGGCCGCCGACAGCTTTTTCATGCCGGTGCCCTCGAGGCCGTACTTGCAGAATGTGTCGAAGCAAATTTCCATCAGCTCCGTGGCGCGCTTCTTATTCACATTTGGCTGAATTGTGCCCACCTCCCAAAACGACTGACTGTGCAGCCGGCGCACCGCCCGCGGGGCGGACGCCATATCTTATTTACCAGTTTACCAAAATCCGGCCCCAATAGCAAGATTTTTTCCGCATTATCTGCCCGCGCCGGATTTCCCCCGCGCCGCGGCGTTGACTGACGGTGTAGCGGGCGGAGAAAAAACGAGCGCGTCCACCGCCGCCGGGCGTGGGACGCGCTATTTGATTTCCTGCTCAAGGCTGTCAAACTCCGGGGTTGCGAAAAACTCGCCCAGGGTGATATCCAAACCGTCGCAAATCATCTTGATTGTCAGGAGCTTTGGGTTCTGGCTTTTTCCATAGAGGATGTTCTTCACGCTGGACGGAGGCAGAGCCGAGATATTTGCCAGCTTGTTGATGCTGATATTCCGCTCGCCGCACAACTCCAAAATGCGGTTCCTGACCGCAGTCACCGTGTCCACGCGCTCCCCTCCTCCAAATTTCATGCCATTAGCATATCCAATTTGAATGGACTTTGTAGGCTATGTGTGCTACTATTAGGCTATACATAGCCTATTGGAGGGTGTGCAATGGGATTAACCTGTACTTTTTTCGGACATCACAACTGTCCCGCGACCGTGAAGCCGAAGCTGCGGGCGGTGCTGGTGGAGCTGATTGAGCGTCAGGGGGTGGACACGTTCTACGTCGGGCGTCAGGGCGCCTTTGAT
>CALWXY010000143.1 GCA_944385595.1 uncultured Oscillospiraceae bacterium | reverse complement strand
TCATACGCCGCCTCCTCCCGCTCGATTTTTCTCGCTCTCAGCCTCTCGCGAATTACCGGCACGGCCAGCGCCAGCGCCACTATGACGGCCGAGAGCAGCTTGACCCAGTAGCTCGGCAGGCGCAGATTGTAGGCGACCTGGATGATGAGCCGGTAGAGCACCGAGCCGAGCACCGCCGACACCGCACCGGCGGTGACGCCGCCGCGCCGCGCGAACACCTGGCCGATGATGACCGACGCGAGGCCGACGACCAGCATACCGCTGCCGCTGTCGATATCCGCGTAGCGCTGCTGCTGGCACAGCAGCGCGCCGGTGAGCGCGACGAGGGCGTTTGAGAGCATGATGCCCGCGACGCGCGAGGCGTCGGCGTTAATAGACGACGAGCGCACCATCTCCTCGTTGTCGCCGGTGGCGCGAATCGCCATGCCGGGGCGCGTGCGGAAAAATACGCACAGCGCCGCGCAGACAAAGGCGACTATGGCAAAAGTGAGTATCGCCACCGGCAGGTTCGGGTTCGTCCCCTCGGCGAAGAGGCTCTGTAAGGAGCGGTAGACCGTTTTCGATGCCACCGGCGGCTGCCCGCTCTGCAGATACACGTTCGCCTGAAGCCCCAGCACCTTGAAGTTCACCGTGTACAGCCCCGTCATCGTGAGTATGCCGGAGAGTATGGGGTTTATCCTGAGCGCCGTCTGCAAAATGCCGGTGCACAGTCCCGCGAGCGCGCCCGCGAGAGCCCCCGCCGCGAGGGCGAGGACGGGGTGGCCCGCTATGGTGACGGCCGCGCAGACCGACATGCCGAACACCATGCTGCCGTCTATGGTGAGGTCGGGTGTATTCAGTATTTTAAATGCGATATAGACGCCGAGCGCCATCGGCGCGTACAGCAGACCCTGACTGAGGGCCGAGAGCAGCAGCTCCAAAATCAATCACTCCCCGAAATGGCTGGTGCCGTCGGCTTCGACGAGCACGTTGTAGCTCTCAAGCAGCTCATCGCCGACCGTGAGGCCGAGGCGGCCCGCGGCCTGGAGGTTCACGAAGCGGGCGTACTCGCTGAGCGTCTCGTAGGGGATGTCGGCGGGGCTCTCGCCCGCGGCTATGCGCTCGACTATGGCCGCGACCTGAGTTCCGAGCTGGACGTAATCGACGCCTATGGTGGCGAGGCCGCCGTCCGCGACCATCGAGTCCGCGCCGCAGTAGACCGGCACGCCCTTGGAGTAGGCGACGTCGGTGTAGGTCGGCATGGCGGAGGCGATGGAGTTGTCGTTGCCGGTGTAGAGCGTGTCGACGCCCTGGGAAATCAGGCTCTCGCAGGCGGTCTGCAAATCGGTCAGCGAGGCGATGGACGCCTCGGCGTACTCGATGTTGTTCTCGTCGCAGTAGGCCTTCGCGGCGTTGATGGTGGAAACCGAGTTCGGCTCGCTGGAGTTATAGAGGAAGCCGATTTTCTTAAAATCCGGCTGGAAGTCGCCTATGAGCTCCACTATCTCGGCGGCGGGGATGTTGTTCGAGACGCCGGTGATGTCCTCGCAGCCCTCGCCGGTGAGGCCGGCGGCCTCCGGGTCGGAGACGGCGGCGAAGACTATGGGCACGCCGCTGCCGTCGAACGCGGCTTTGGCGCTCTGCGCGCCGCCGGTGGCTATCGGCACCAGGATGTCGACGCCGTCGTTCCTGAGATTCTGCATGATGGTGGTGAGGGCGGAGTTGTCGCCGTTTGCGTTCTCGAAGCGCAGCTCGATCGAGGCGTTGCCCTCAAGCTCGGCGGCTATGGTGTCGCGAATCTGGTCGAGGGAGCTGTGGCTCATCGGCTGCACTATGGCGACGGTGAGCTTCTCCTCGCCCTCCGGCGACTGCTCGGCGCTGCCGCCGCAGGCGGTGAGCGCCATGAGCGCGCTCGCGGCGAGGGTGAGGCTGAACATCTTTTTGAATATATTGTTTTTCATTATTATTCTCCTTTAAAAATATCCTCCGGTCTGGCCCTGTTTCCGGCCAGCTCAATGTGGCTTTTTATGATTTTGCAGGATTCGTCGAGCTGCTTAAGCTCGCCGTCCGTGAGCGGGAGCTCGGGTATCTCGACTATGCCGCGCCGCCCGATGACGCAGGGGACGCCGCAGTGTATGCCGCGCTGGCCGTATTCGCCGTCGAGCAGCACGGAGACGGGGAGCACCGCGCGCCGGTCGCGCAGGACGGCGTCACACAGCTCCGCGAGCGCCGCGCCTATGCCGAACTCGGTGGAGCCTTTGTTCTCGATTATCTCGTTGCCGGTCTCGCGGGTGCGCTCGAGGATTTTCGCCCTGTCGCACTCAAGCGGGGCGCAGCCCACGCGCGCGGCAGAGAAGGCTATCATGGATGAGTTGCCGTGCTCGCCCATCGAGACGGCGCTTATGCTGCCGCGGTCAACGCGCAGCTGCTCGGAGAGGGCGCGGCGGAGCCGGGCTGTGTCGAGCAGCGTGCCTGTGCCGAAGACCCGCCATCGCTCGTAGCCGAGCGCGCGGCGGACGTAGTCCGCGACGATGTCGGCGGGGTTGGTTATCGTGATTACGACGCCGCCGGGGCGGCTCTCGCCCATGAGGCGGAACATCTCGCCGAGCATGTCGACAGAGTCGCCGAGCAGGTCGAGCCTGGTCTGGCCGGGCTTTCGCGGCTCGCCGATGGCGATGACTGTGATGTCGGCGTCCTCACACTCGGAGAAACCGCCCGCGCGCACCGTGACGCCGCCGCTCATAAAGCTCAGAGCGTCGGAGACGTCGGCGGCCTGCGCCTCGGCCTTTTTGGGGTATTTATCCACAA
>CALWXY010000142.1 GCA_944385595.1 uncultured Oscillospiraceae bacterium | reverse complement strand
CCGTGTGCCTGCTGTTCCTCCCCGCCGGCGCGTTCTCCGGCATTGTCAGCGCAGCCGGCGGCGCGAACAGCACAGTAACGCTGGCGCTTCACGCCATCCCGCCGTCATTCTCGGTGGTCGGCCTGTTCCTCATAGGCTGTTTTATCTCGCCGGCTATGGGCCCCTCCGTCGGCACTGTGACAGTGCTGGTGCCGTTTGCCGTCGGCATAGCCGACAAGACCGGCTACAGCCTCGCAATGTGCCTCGGCGCATGCGTCTCCGGCGCGATGTTCGGCGACAACCTCTCGATGATCTCCGACACCACCATAGCCGCCGTCCGCACCCAGGGCTGCGGGATGAAGGACAAATTCCGCATGAACTTCTTTATCGTCCTGCCCGCCGCCATAGTCGCCGCCGGACTTTACCTCTTCTCGACCATGAACTCCGCCCCCGCGCCTCTGGAGCTTGAGCCGATAAGCACGGCCATGGTGCTGCAGGTGCTGCCGTATCTGCTGGTCCTCGTCGGCGCGCTCATAGGCTTCAACATCTTCCTCGTCCTTGTGGCCGGAATCCTCGCCTCCGTCGTCATCGGCATGGGCACCGGCATGTTCGCCTTCTCCGAGATATTCAACCTCATGAACAGCGGCATCACCGGCATGTACGACATCACCGTCATCTCCATAGTCGTCTGCTGCATAGGCTCGCTGATGAAGGAGGGCGGCGGCATCCAGGCCGTGCTCGACCTCGTGAAGAGCAAGGTCGGGAGCCCGAGGAGCGCGCAGCTCGGCATAGCGGCCATCGTCGCGGGCGTCGATATAGCGACGGCCAACAACACCATCGCCATCGTGATGACAGGCTCGCTCGCCAAGGAGATTAGCTCGGAGTACGGCATCGAGCCGCGCTGCACCGCCTCCATACTCGACATCTTCGCCTCCGTCGTGCAGGGTCTGATACCGTACGGCGCGCAGCTGCTCTATGCCGCCGCCGGAGCCTGCGCCATACTCGGAGCCGGGGCTATCAGCAGCGTCGAGATCATACCGTTCATGTACTACCCGGTGCTGATGGCTGTGAGCGCGATAGGCTTCATAGTATTCGGCAAAAGGAAATAAGCAAAAAGCTCCCGGATATCCGGGAGCTTTTTCATTTGAGTATCAGGCTTTTCAGCAGCAGCACCGCGTTCACGGCCACGTCGGCGGCAAAGAGGCTCGCCAGCAGGCGGGCGGCTTTCGTATAGCGCGCCTCGCCGACGGCGTCCAGCGCTTTTTCAAACAGAGGCTGCAATACATATAGGAAGAGGATTCCGCCGAGTCCGAAGCGCACCGACGGCGAGAGCGCTATGCGCGCCTGAAAGTTGATTTTATAGTCGGCGTAGGTCTGCCAGGGCCACGAGCCGGTGAGCGCCTCGAGCAGGTAGCTCGCGGCCAGCTCTATAGCCGTCGCCGTGAGCATACAGCCGAGAAACACCAGCGGCAGACGGAGCAGGGGGTGCAGCTTCGCGCGGAACAGCGGCCTGAGGCAGAATATGAACACCAGAGCGCCGAAGCCGTAGATGGGGCAGTACGGCCCGAAGAGGACGCCCCTGTCGCTGTAGCCCCAGCGGTAGACCACGACCTCCAGGAACACCTCGTATGCCCAGCCGATTACGGCGTAGGCGAGGAAGCAGAGGAAATATCTGTTGAAGTTAATTTTACCGGCGGAGCTCACATGCCCACCTCCATAAATCATATTAAGTCATTGGCCTGAAACAGCAATCCAAACTCACACGAGGCGGCTTCTGCCGAAGTCGGCGTGGCGGTAATAAATCAGAGTCAGCATGCTGCACACGAACCAGCCCGCGGGATATCCCATGGCGATAGGCACGACAGTGTTGGAGATGAAGTTGGAGACGATAAACAGATAAATCTGGCGGAACACCACAAAGGAGGCCAGCATGATGATCATGGGCGCGCGGGAGTCTCCGGCTCCGCGCAGCGCGCCGGAGTAGATCTGGTTGATGCAGCAGAGCACATAGAACGGCGTGAGCGTGCGGAGGAACAGAGTGCCCGCGGTGACGACGTCGGGCTTGTCGTTGAAGAAGCGGACGAGGAACGGCGCTGTGATAATCACCACCACCGTGACCAGCAGAGTGATGCCCATGGCCATGAACAGCGCGACGCGCGCGCCGTACCTCGCGCGCTCGGTCTGGCTCCTGCCGAGATTCTGGCCGACGAAGGTGGTCGCCGACAGCGCGAGGGACTGCATGGGCAGGAAAATCAGCTGGTCGACCTTGGAGTATGCCGTCCAGCCGCCCATGTAGTTGGTGCCGAACTGGTTGATGTAGGACTGCACGAAGACGTTGGAGAAAGCCGTCACGGCCATCTGGAGCGCGGCGGGAATGCCGACGCTGATGGTCTTTTTCATCATGTCCATATGTATGCGCACGTCGCGCAGCGTCACCTTGACGCAGGAGTCCGTGCGGATGAGGACAATCATGGTGAGTATGGCGGAGAGCGCCTGAGCGATGATGGTGGCGTAGGCGACGCCCGCGACGCCCATGCCGAATACGATGACGAACAGCAGATCGAGCACCGTGTTCGTGAGCGCTGAGACCAGCAGGAAGTAAAACGGGCGGCGCGAGTCGCCGACGGCGCGCAGTATGCCGGAGCCCATGTTGTAAAACAGCAGACCGGCTATGCCGGCAAAATAGATGCTGAGATACTCCTTCGCCTCGTTGTAGACAGCGCCCTGCATCTTCATGAATCTGAGCATCAGCGGCGTCATGGCGACGCCTATGGCCGTCATCGCGACGGTGAGGATCACCGTCAGCATGATTGCGTTGTGGACGGCGTCGCGGACCTTGGTGAAATTGTGGGCGCCGTAGTACTGGGAGACGACGACGCCGGCGCCGCTGGCGAAGCCCATGAACAAACCGATGAGGGTGTTCGTGATGGGGCCGACGTTGCCCACCGCGGCGAAGGCCTCGGTGCTGACGTAGTTGCCGACCACCCAGGTGTCGACCATGTTATACAGCTGCTGGAAGATGTTGCCGACCAGCAGCGGCAGAGCGAACATCAGAATCTGCTGGAAGGCGTTGCCCTCGGTCATGTCGATGTCGTGCTGCCGGTTCTTAAAGACTCTCACTGATTTTTCCATAGCCCATCCTTTTCCGTTCCCTGTCACAATGGCATCGTCAACTGAATGTCAATGTTAAATCTAATTTAACTATAGCACTCCGCCGCACGGTATTCAAGATGCAGAGCCGTGCATTGACGTCCTGCGGACATGGAAACGAAAAACGCCCCTTCTGGGGCGCGCCGCGAGTGCGGCGTAACCGCGCAGGGGCGGCTCTGCTGCCCCGAGCATTAAAATTCCCCCGGATACCAAAATGAAGGGGCGTCCTGCGGACGCCCCTTCATTTTGGTCGGAGTGCGGGGACTTGAACCCCGGGCCTCATGGTCCCGAACCATGCGCGCTACCAACTGCGCTACACCCCGTGATTAGCTTTATCATTATAAGTTTACCGCCACAAAATGTCAAGACAAATTTTTGCATATTCTAATTATTCCTCCCCGGACATACACTATCGCGGGAGGGATGAGCTGTGCGTGAGACGAGATTCTTTGCCGCGGCGGGGATTTTCCTCGCCCTGACCGCAATCAAATTTGCCATGCCGGACGCCGTCGCAAGCGTGAGGGGCGAGGTGGTGTCGCACATAGACCGCAGCATAGACTACCGCGCGGTGGTGACGACGCTCAGCCGCAATATCGAGAATTATTCCTATTATTTTGAGCCGGTGCTGCCGGAGGAGCCGTCGCCAAGCCCCAGCCCATCGCCGTCGCCGGTGGCAACGCCGACGCCCACGCCGGTGGCGACGCCGTCGCCGTCGGAGCCTCCGGCGGAGACGGAAACCGGCCTGCTGCCGTTTGACTACACGGAGCCTGTCGCCATAGTCGTCAGCTCGCCTTACGGCGAGCGTATGCATCCAATCGACGGCGAGAGCCGCTTCCACTACGGCCTCGACCTCGCCGCAAACGAGGGCACGTCAATATCCGCTTTCGCCGAGGGCGACGTGGTTGCCGCCGAGTACTCCGACAGCTACGGCAACTACGTCATCATTCAGCACGACGGCAGCTATGCCAGCCTCTACGCCCATTGCAGCGAGCTGCTGGTGACCCCCGGCCAGCATGTGACTAAGGGGGAGACTATCGCAAAAGTCGGCCACACCGGCGTCGCCACCGGGCCGCACCTGCACTTCGAGCTGAGGGTCGACGGCAGCTGCGTCGACCCGGAGCCGTTTTTCGTCTGATGCGCCTGGGGATAAGCCGCGCGGGGGCGCTGCTGTGGTCTCTGCTGTATCTGCTGCTGGATGGCGGCGAGCTGCTGAGTCTGCTCGCCGCCGTCGCCGCGCACGAGGCGGGACACTTTGCCGTCCTCGCTGCCGAGGGGGCAAGGCCGAACGCGCTCTGGCTGACCGGCACAGGGCTGCGCATAGACTACAGCGTTGAGCCGGACAGGGCGGGAGAGCTGCTGGCCGCACTGGCGGGGCCTGCCGCGGGGCTTTTATGGTGCGCCGCCGCGCATTTCGCGGGCTTTGAGCTGAGCGCCTCGCTCAGCCTCGCGCTGAGCCTTTTCAATCTCCTGCCGCTGTCTCCGCTCGACGGGGGCAGGGCGATGCGCGCGGCAGTCGGGCGCAGTCTGCCGGGGGTTGAGCTTGCGCTCTGCGCCGCCGCAATGGGCTTCGGACTCTGGTGCGCCGCGCGCGGCTTCGGCTCCGGTGCGGCCATAGCTGCGGGCTGGCTCAGCATTTACACCCTCGCCGACACTTGTAAATCGCGGCCGAATGGTATAAAATAAGAGAACCGCGCCATGCGGATAAATTCAAGTGTTTGGATGTGCGATATGGACAAGCGATTGGAGCGGATACTCCCCCGCGTGCAGAAGCCGGCGCGCTACACCGGCGGCGAATACAACCAGATTGTCAAGGATAAGGATGGCCTCCGCGCGCGGATAGCCTTCTGCTTTCCCGATACATACGAGATTGGCATGTCGAACCTCGGCATGAGAATACTCTACGAGGTCTTCAACAATATGCCCGGCGTGTGGTGCGAGCGCGTATTCGCGCCCTGGGGCGACATGGAGCGCGAGATGCGCGCCGAGAAAATCCCGCTCTGGGCGCTCGAGAGCGGCGACAGCGTCGCCGACTTCGACATAGTGGCGTTTTCCCTGGGCTACGAGATGGCCTACACCAATGTCCTCAACATGCTCGACCTCGCGGGCATACCAGTGCGCCGCGCGGAGCGCCCGTCGCTCACACCACTGGTCGTCGCGGGCGGCAGCAGCTGCTGCAACCCGGAGCCGCTGAGCGATTTCGTCGACCTCTTCCTAATAGGCGAGGGCGAGGAGCTGGACGTCGAGGTCACGGAGCTGTATATCCGCGCAAAGGAGCAGGGCTGGGACAAGCAGAGCTTCCTGCTTGAGGCCGCGAAAATCGAGGGCGTCTACGTCCCGGCGCTGTATGAGCCGGAGTATAACGAGGACGGCACTCTGAGCGCTGTGAAGCTAGCCGACGGCGCGCCGCAGCGCGTCACTAAGCGCATCATACAGGACTTTGAGAACAGTCCGTTCCCCACAAACCCCATAGTTTCCTCCACCGAGATAGTGCACGACCGCGTGACCATAGAGCTGTTCCGCGGCTGCATACGCGGCTGCCGATTCTGCCAGGCGGGCTACGCCTACCGCCCCGTGCGCTCGCGCAGCGTCGCAAAGCTCGTGGAGCAGGGGACGCAGTCGCTTCAGAACACCGGCTATCAGGAGATATCCATGGCCTCACTCAGCACCAGCGACTACAGGGAGCTGCCCGCTCTGTGCGACGGCCTGCTCGACTGGTGCGAGCCGCGCAGCGTCAGCCTCTCGCTGCCGAGCCTGAGGGCCGACAACTTCTCCATGGACATCATGCACAGAGTGCAGAAGGTGCGCAAAAGCGGCCTCACATTCGCGCCGGAGGCGGGTTCTCAGCGCCTGCGCGACGCGATAAATAAAAACGTCCGCGAGGAGGATCTGCTCGAGTCCTGCCGCGTCGCATTCGAGGGCGGCTGGAACGGAGTGAAGCTCTACTTCATGCTCGGTCTGCCTACCGAGACGGACGAGGACATCGTCGCCATAGCGGAGCTTGCGAACAAGGTGCTGTGGACATGGAAAAAGCACGCCGCCGTCAAGAGCCGCGGAGTGCGCATCACCGTCTCGACCTCATGCTTCGTGCCGAAGCCGCACACGCCATTTCAGTGGGACGCGCAGGTTAGCATGGAGGAGTACTCCCGCCGCGTGAAGCTCCTGCGCGACACGATGACGGCCAAGGCCATAAACTACAACTGGCACGACCCGGAGACCAGCTTCATCGAGGCCGTGCTCTCGCGCGGCGACAGACGCATAGGCCGCGTGTTGGAGGAGGTCTGGCGAAACGGCGGCGTCATGCAGTCCTGGGGCGAGTATTTTACGCTTCAGCGCTGGCTGGATGCTTTTGACAAATGTGGCGTCGACCCGCATTTCTACGCCAACCGCGAGCGCGGCAGGGACGAGCTTATGCCGTGGGAGACGATTTCCCTCGGCGTGCGCCGCGAGCACCTGTGGCACGAGCGCGAGCAGAGCCAGGCGGGCGTCATCTCGCCGGACTGCCGCAAACAGTGCACCGGCTGCGGCGCTGTAATGCTGCTGAAGGGAGGACGCTGCGATGGATAAGCTGAGGCTCAGATTTGAAAAGACCGGCAGAGCCGTGTATATATCCCACCTCGATTTGATGCACACCATGCAGAGGGTGTTCCTCAGAGCGGGAGTGCCGCTCAAATACAGCGAGGGCTTCAACCCCCACCCGCTGATTTCAATACTGCTGCCGCTGTCCGTCGGCTGCGCGAGCCGCTGCGAGCTTATGGACTTCCGCCTCGCCGGGGATTGCCCGGAGCCGGAGCTGCTGGTGAATAGGCTCGCCGCCGCCATGCCGGAGGGGCTGAGACCGCTGGAGGTCTATCAGTCAGAGCACAAGGCGAAGGAGCTGAAGTGGCTGCGAGTCTCCGGCAGACTTGAGTACGACCATGCCAACGTGAACGAGGCGGCCTCCGCCGCCGCTGAGCTCTTTTCCGGCGAGGTCAGCGTCATGCGCTGCACAAAGAGGGGAGAGGGCGAGTTCCTGCTCTCCGACTGGGTTCGCGAGCCGGTGTTCGAGCCGCAGAGCGGCAAGGTCGCCTTCTCGGCGCTGAT
>CALWXY010000141.1 GCA_944385595.1 uncultured Oscillospiraceae bacterium | reverse complement strand
ACCGGTGACACCGTCGTCATTATGAGCGGCCGCGAGCGCGGCAAGCAGGGCAAGGTGCTGGCCGTCAGCCCCGAGGAGGGCAAGGTCATCATCGAGGGCCGCAACATGGTTACGAAGCACGTCAAGCCCCGCCGCATGGGCGAGCAGGGCGGCATCGTGAAGGCCGAGGGCGCCATGTACGCCTGCAAGGTGCAGCTCGTCTGCCCGCACTGCAAGAAGCCGACCCGCGTTCAGCACAACGTGCATTTCGAAGAGGTTGAAGGCAAGCAGAAGCGCGTTTCCGAGCGTATCTGCGCGAAATGCAAGGAAGCGCTTTGAGGAGGGAAAACATGGCCAGACTGAAAGATTATTATAAGGCGGACGTTGCGCCCGCCCTCATGAAGAAATTCTCTTACAAGAGCGTCATGCAGATCCCGAAGCTCGATAAGATCGTCATCAACGTCGGCGCCGGCGAGGCCAAGGAGAACGCCAAGGCCATCGACGCCATCATGGCCGACCTGATGAAGATCACCGGCCAGCGCCCGATGATCTGCAAGGCGAAGAAGTCCGTCGCGAACTTCAAGGTTCGTGAGGGCATGAACATCGGCGTGAAGGTTACCCTTCGCGGCGACAGAATGTACGAATTCATGGATCGCCTCTTTAACGTGGCCCTCCCCCGCGTCAGAGACTTCCGTGGGATCAACCCCAACTCCTTCGATGGCCGCGGCAACTACAACATGGGCATCAAGGAGCAGCTGATCTTCCCGGAGATCGAGTACGACAAGATCGATAAGGTCCGCGGCATGGACATTTGCTTTGTCACGACCGCAACGACCGACGAGGAGTCCCGCGAGCTTCTCACGCTCATGGGCGCTCCCTTCGCGAAATAAGGAGGGATTTTTGTGGCCAAGACTTC
Organism: uncultured Oscillospiraceae bacterium; assembly: GCA_944385595.1. Lineage (GTDB taxonomy): Bacteria > Bacillota > Clostridia > Oscillospirales > Oscillospiraceae > Heteroscillospira. The sequence goes on along the minus strand of CALWXY010000141.1, from coordinate 8,192 downwards.
TATGAAAATCAAGCAGAAGAGACCTGCGAAGTTCTCGTCCCGCGAGTACAACCGCTGCAAGATCTGCGGCCGGCCGCACGCCTATCTTCGCAAGTTCGGAATCTGCCGCATCTGCTTCAGGGAGCTCGCCTACAAGGGCGAAATCCCGGGCGTGAAAAAGGCCAGCTGGTAAGGAGGTAACGGTATGCAGATTACAGATACCATCGCCGATCTGCTGACGAGAATTCGCAACGCGAGCTCCGCCAAGCACGACTCGGTTGAGATCCCCGCTTCCAACATGAAGAAGGCCATCTGCCAGATTCTGGTCGACGAGGGATACGTCAAGAACTACACCGTCACACAGGACGGCAAGCAGGGCGTCATCAAGGTGACGCTGAAGTACGGCGAGGGCAAGACCCCCGTCATCCAGGGGCTGCGCCGCGTGAGCAAGCCCGGCCTGCGCATCTACTCGAGCGCTGCCGAGCTGCCGAAGGTCATGAAGGGCCTGGGCGTCGCCATCATTTCCACGAGCCGCGGGGTCATGACCGACCGCGAGGCCCGCAAGCAGAACCTCGGCGGCGAGGTCCTCGCTTTCATCTGGTAATCAAGGGGGTGCAACTATGTCGCGAATTGGAAGAAAACCCATAAATATTCCCGCTGGCGTGACCGTCGACGTCAACGCCAACGTTGTTACGGTGAAGGGCCCGAAGGCTACCCTTACGCAGTCCTTCCACCCGAACATGAACATCTCGGTCGAGGGCAATGAGATTCTCGTCACCCGTCCGAACGACGACAAAGAGAACCGTGCGCTGCACGGCCTGACCCGTACGCTCGTCCACAACATGGTGGTCGGCGTCACGGAGGGCTTCAAGAAGGAGCTCGACGTCAACGGCGTCGGCTACCGTGTGCAGATGCAGGGCAAGAACCTTGTGATGAACCTGGGCTACTCCCATCAGGTGATCGTTCCGTCCATCGACGGCATCACGATTGAGTGCCCGTCTCCGAACAAGATCGTCATTTCCGGTTCTGACAAGCAGGCTGTCGGCCAGTTTGCCGCGGAAGTCCGCGAGAAGCGTCCGCCCGAGCCGTACAAGGGCAAGGGTATCCGCTATACTGGCGAGTTTGTCCGTCATAAGGAAGGCAAGGCCGGTAAGGGCGCCAAGAAGTAAGAAGGGGTGAAGAACAAATGGTGAATAAGGCTGATACCAATAAAGCCAGACTGAACCGCCACCGCAGAGTGCGCGGCAAGGTTTCGGGCACTGCTGAGTGCCCCCGCCTGAACGTGTTCCGCTCCAGCAAGAACATCTACGCCCAGATTATTGACGACGTCAAGGGAGTTACTCTCGCAGCAGCTTCCACCCTGGACAAGGATTTCTCTGGCAACGGCGGAAACAAGGACGCCGCGCGCAAGGTCGGCGAGATGATCGCAAAGCGTGCTGCTGAAAAGGGAATCGAAGAGGTCGTTTTTGACCGCGGCGGCTACATTTTCCACGGCCGCGTCAAGGAACTGGCCGATGGCGCCCGTGAGGGCGGCCTCAAGTTCTAAGTAAGGAGGAATTCATTTGGCTAGATTTGATGCGCCCCGTTCTCAGCAGGACGAGATGAAGGAGCACGTTGTTGCTATCAACCGCGTGTCCAAGACGGTTAAGGGCGGCCGTATCTTCAAGTTCGCGGCCCTCGTCGTCGTCGGCGACGGCAACGGCACCGTGGGCTTCGGCATCGGCAAGGCCGGCGAGGTTCCGGACGCCATCCGCAAGGGCATCGAGGATGCGAAGAAGAACCTCATTAAGATTGCTCTGCGCGGCACCACCATTCCGCACGAGATCATCGGCGAGTTCGGCGCCGGCAAGGTGCTCATGAAGCCCGCCGCCCCCGGTACCGGCGTGATCGCCGGCGGCCCCGTTCGTGCCGTCGTCGAGGCCGCGGGCATCCGCGACATCCGTACCAAGGCGCTCCGTTCGAATAACCCCTGCAACGTTGTGCGCGCGACGCTGGCCGGCATGGCTCAGCTGCGCAACGCGGAAGAGGTTGCCGCCATCCGCGGTAAGTCCGTAAAGGACATTCTGTAAGAGGGAGGGCGCAAGATGGAACAGATTACCGTAAAGCTGGTAAAGAGCCTCATCGGCTCCAAGAAGAACCAGATTGCTACCGCCCATGCGCTTGGCCTGTACAAGATCGGCGACGTCGTGACGCAGCCGGACAACGTCCAGACCAGAGGCAAGGTGGCCAAGATTATCCACCTCATCGAGGTAAACAACGCGTAAGAAGGAGGTGCGAACACCATGAAGTTGCATGATCTGACTGCGGCTCCCGGCTCCGTCCAGGACCGCAAGAGAATCGGCAGAGGCCAGGGCTCCGGCCAGGGCAAGACGGCCGGCAAGGGCCACAAGGGCCAGAAGGCCAGAGCGGGCCACGGTATGCGCCCGGGCTTTGAGGGCGGCCAGATGCCTCTGCAGAGACGCCTTCCGAAGAGAGGCTTCAACAACATTTTTGCCAAGACCATCGTGGCTGTGAACGTCGGCACCCTTAACAAGTTTGAGGACGGCGCCGTCGTTGACACCCAGGCGCTGATTGACGCCGGCATCGTGAAGGTTTGCTGCGACGGGGTGAAAATCCTCGCCAACGGTAACCTTGACAAGAAGCTGACTGTGAAGGTTAACGCCTATTCTGAAGCTGCCAAGCAGAAGATCGAAGCCGCGGGTGGGAAGGCAGAGGTGATCTGAATTGTTCAAAACAATTAAGAACGCCTGGAGCATCCCCGATCTGCGCAAAAAGATTCTGTTTACCCTGCTCATCGTCGTCGTGTTCCGCCTCGGCGCCGTTATCCCGGTGCCGTTCCTGAACACGGACGCCCTTGAGGCGCTCATGGCCAACGTGAGCCAGAGCGGCACCGCTCTGAGCTACCTCGATATGCTGACCGGCGGCGCGTTCTCGAACGCGACGCTGTTCGCGATGGGCGTGAGCCCCTATATCAACAGCTCCATTATCATGCAGCTGCTGACCGTCGCGATTCCTCCTCTGGAGAGAATGGCGAAGGAAGGCGAGGAGGGCCGCAAGAAGATTGCGACCATCACCCGCTATGTGACCGTTCTGCTGGGCCTTATTCAGGGCACGGCGTACTATTTCTACCTGCGCAACACCACCGTCGCGATGGAGGACGGCTCCGTCCAGACCATTGCGATGTACACGAGCGGCTGGGAATCCGTATTTACCGCCATCATCATCATCATGGTCTTTACCGCCGGTACGGCGCTGATGATGTGGCTCGGCGAGCAGATCAACGACAAGGGCATCGGAAACGGTATTTCGATTCTGCTCTTTGCCGGTATCGTCTCCCGTCTTCCCACCACGCTCAATATGCTGTATGCGTATTTCAGCCAGGCGATGCAGGATCCCACCAACTACGGCCTGTATTTCTTCTTTGCGCCGTTCTTCATCGTCCTGTTCCTCGCGGTGATCTGGTTCATCGTGTTCATGAACAATTCGGAGCGCCGCATCCCCGTGCAGTATGCCAAGCGTGTGGTCGGCCGTAAAATGTACGGCGGCCAGAGCACGCACATCCCGGTGAAGGTTGCGATGTCCGGCGTTATGCCCATCATCTTCGCTTCCTCCATCCTGTCCATCCCGAGCACCATCGAGATGTTCATGGGCTCGAGAGCGGACGAGGGCTTCTGGGCGTCCTTCTTTGCCGCCCTGTCGCCGACGGGTCTGCTCTACGGCATCCTGTACTTCATTTTCATCATCATGTTCGCCTATTTCTATCTCGGGATTCAGTACAACCCGATTGAGATGGCCAATAACCTCCGTCAGAACAACGGCACGATTCCGGGCATTCGTCCCGGCAAGCCGACTTCCGACTTCATTTCCAAAATTCTTTCCAAGATCACGCTCATCGGAGCGCTCTTCCTTGCAGTTATCGCGCTCCTTCCCATCATCTATTCGAATGTGACGGCCATGCACGGTCTGTCGTTCGGCGGCACGTCCATCCTGATTATGGTCGGCGTCGCGCTCGACACCGCGAAGCAGCTGGAATCCCAGATGATGATGCGTCATTACAAGGGATTCCTTGATTAAGGAGGAAATGGTATGAATTTGATTCTGCTTGGCGCTCCCGGCGCCGGAAAAGGCACTCAGGCAGAGGTTATCTGCGAGCATCTCCATATCCCCGCCGTTTCGACCGGCAATATGATCCGCGAAGCGCTGAAGAACGGCACGGAGATGGGTCTGCGCGCGAAGTCCTACATGGAGGAAGGCAAGCTTGTTCCCGATGAGGTCGTCATCGGCATCATCAAGGAACGCCTGCAGCAGGATGACTGCAAGGGCGGCTTCATCCTCGACGGCTTCCCGCGCACCATTCCCCAGGCCGAGGCTCTGGACAGCATGGGCATTGTCATTGACAAGGTCATTGACATCGAGGTCCCCGACGAGAAGATCGTCGAGCGTATGTCCGGACGCCGCGTCTGCGAGGCTTGCGGCGCGTCCTATCACCTGCTTTACAAGAAGCCGGAGAAGGAAGGCGTCTGCGGCAAGTGCGGAGGCGCCCTCGTTCAGCGCAAGGATGACCACCCGGATACAGTCAAGGAACGCCTGAAGGTATACCACGATCAGACCGAGCCGCTCAAGGCTTACTATGAGAAGCAGGGCAAGCTCTCCATCGTCGAAGGACAGGAGGACGTCGCTGATACGTCCCGCCTGACGCTTGAGGCGCTGAAGGCGTAAGTCCATGATCGTGCTCAAAACCAGCCGCGAGCTCGCAGCGATGCGGGCGGCCGGCAGAATTTCTTCCCGCGCGCTTCGCCTGGCAGGGGAGGCGGTCGAACCCGGTGTTTCCACCTGGGAGATCGACCGCATGGTTCGCCGATACATCGAGGAGCAGGGCGCAATCCCTACCTTCCTCGGGTACGGCGGGTTCCCCGCAAGCAGCTGTATTTCCGTTAACAACGTGGTGATCCATGGCATACCGAGCAAGAAGATCATCCTCAAGCAGGGCGACATTGTCAGCATTGACATCGGCGCCACCTATGAGGGCTTCGTCGGAGACAACGCCTGGACGTTCCCCTGCGGGGACGTGTCCGGGGAGGCGCAGGCTCTGATGAATGCAACGCGCGAGGCTCTCTTTGAGGGCATTGCCGCCGCGAAAGCGGGCAACCGCATCGGCGACATCGGCAGCGCGGTGCAACGGTATGTCGAAGCTCGCGGTTACTCCGTGGTACGAAGCTTTGTCGGCCACGGGGTAGGCGCGAAGATGCATGAGGACCCTGCGGTCCCGAATTACGGCACCCCCGGCAGAGGGGTGCGCCTGTTGCCCGGCATGACGATCGCCATTGAGCCCATGATCAATCAGGGCGTCAAGGACGTGAGAGTCCTCCCGGACGAATGGACTACCGTCACAACCGACGGCAAGCTCTCCGCTCATTTCGAGCACACCGTAGCAGTCACCCCCGACGGCCCCGTCATCCTGACGCTGCCGGATTGAGAGGGCGGCGCATGGAGATTGTGAGAGGGCTTGTGGTCAGGGCGGCGGCAGGGCGCGACAAGGGCGGCTTTTTTACCGTCCTCTCGGCTGAGAACGGCTACGCCGTCATCTGCGACGGCAAGCGACGCAGTCTCTCGCACCCGAAGCGGAAAAACGAGAAGCATCTTTTTCCCACGGCCGTCGTGTTGGACGAAGGTTCGCTGCAGACCAACCGAAAGATTAGGAAGGCGCTCGCCGCCGTAAGGGGCGAAGCCGATCCCGAGAATGGAGGCTTTTGAATGTCGAAACAGGACGTAATTGAGACTGAGGGTACCGTTGTCGAAGCCCTGCCGAACGCCATGTTCATGGTGGAGCTTCCGAACAAGCACCAGATTCTGGCCCACATTTCCGGCAAGCTGCGTATGAATTTCATCCGCATCCTGCCCGGCGATAAGGTGACGATCGAGCTTTCTCCCTACGATCTGACCCGCGGGCGCATTACCTGGCGTTCCAAATAAGATTGTTGAGGCCGGGAAACCGGCTTTCAGGCTACAAGAATCGTTCCGAAGGAGGGCGCACAAATGAAAGTAAGACCTTCTGTCAAGAAAATCTGCGAGAAGTGCAAGATTATCAAGCGCAAGGGAAGAGTCATGGTCATCTGTGAGAATCCCAAGCACAAGCAGCGCCAGGGCTAAGGCGCGTTTAACACATTTGGAGGTGCAACCAGTATGGCGCGTATATCCGGTATCGACCTGCCCAGAGACAAGCGTATCGAAATCGCTCTGACCTATATCTACGGCATTGGCCGTAAGACCGCCACCGACATCTGCGCCGCGACCGGCGTGAATCCCGACGTCAGAGTGCGCGACCTGAGCGAAGACGATGCGGCGAAGCTCAGAGAATATATCGACCACAACTGCCGCGTGGAGGGCGACCTCCGCCGCGATGTGGCGTTCGACATCAAGAGACTGATTGAAATCGGTTCCTACCGCGGCCTGCGTCACCGCAAGGGGCTCCCGGTCAGAGGACAGCGTTCCAAGACCAACGCCCGCACCCGCAAGGGTCCCCGCAAGACCATGGCCAACAAGAAGAAGTAAGTAGGGAGGGAATAAGATGGCACAGCAGAAGGGCGCTAAGAAGGCGACCACCGTTCGCCGCCGCCGTGAGCGCAAGAATATCGACCGCGGCGCTGCCCATATCCAGTCTACGTTCAACAACACGATTGTCACCATCACCGATACCCAGGGCAATGCCGTTTCCTGGGCGAGCTCCGGTGAGCTTGGTTTCAGAGGTTCGAGAAAGTCCACCCCCTTTGCCGCGCAGACCGCGGCTGAGACCGCTGCCAAGGTTGCGATGGAGCATGGCATGAAGTCCGTCGAGGTTTATGTCAAGGGCCCCGGCGCCGGCCGTGAAGCCGCGATTCGTGCCCTGCAGACCACGGGTCTCGACGTTACCATGATCAAGGACGTCACGCCGATTCCGCACAATGGATGCCGTCCTCCGAAGAGAAGAAGAGTGTAATTGAAGGAGGAAACAAATTATGGCTAAGAATATGCAGCCTGTCCTGAAGCGTTGCAAGACGCTGGGTCTTTCTCCGGCCGTCCTTGGCTACTCCAAGGAGACCCGCCGCAATCCGAAGCAGCAGTTCCGCCGCAAGCAGTCCGAGTACGCGATGCAGCTCAACGAGAAGCAGAAGGTGAAGTTCATCTACGGCGTTCTCGAGAAGCAGTTCCATGCGTACTATGAGGAGGCGGCCCGCAGACAGGGCGTCACCGGCGAAAACCTCCTGCAGCAGCTCGAGCGCCGTCTCGACAACGTCGTGTTCCGTCTCGGCTACGCGAGCACCCGCCGCGAGGCCAGACAGCTTGTCAACCACGGCCATTTCACGGTCAACGGCAAGCGCGTCAACATCCCCTCCTTCCAGGTGAAGCTGGGCGACGTCGTCGCCATCTGCGAGAAGTCCCGCAGCAGCGTCAGAATCAAGACCATCCTCGAGGAGCAGGCCAAGAAGGCTTGCCCGAAGTGGATTGAGAAGTCCAACGACGGCTACGAGGGCAAGATCATTGCTCTCCCGGCGCGCGACGATATCGACTACGAGGTTTCCGAGCATCTCATCGTTGAGTTGTACTCCAAGTAATGCTGATTCTTATGGCAGTCAGGGCTTTTTCGCCCTGCTGCCGGCCATAAGAGCGCATAATGCGTCATGGCAATTTCTTGCCGATGGATGAGAAGGAGGTTCGCTAATGATCGAGATAGAGAAGCCTAAGATTGAGACAGAAGAACTTTCCGGCGATGGAACGTATGGCAAGTTTGTGGTCGAACCCCTTGAGCGCGGTTTCGGCAATACGCTTGGCAACAGCCTGCGCCGTGTGCTGCTTTCCTCTCTGCCGGGCGTTGCCGTCACGAGCATCAAGATCGACGGCGTCCTGCATGAGTTTTCGACCATTCCCGGCGTGAAAGAGGATGTCACGGAAATTGTCCTCAACATCAAGGGTCTGACGGCGAAGCTGCACTGCGACGGCCCCAAGACGGTGGAAATCTGCGCGGAGGGTCCCTGCATTGTGACCGCTGACGCCATCAAGTGCGACAGCGAGGTCGAAATCCTCAACCCCGAGATGCACATTGCGACTCTGGGCGAAGGCGCGAAGCTGTACATGGAGCTGACGCTCGACAAGGGCCGCGGCTATGTGCCCGCCGAGCGGAACAAGCAGAACATGAACAATAACAACGCCGTCATCGGCGAGCTTCCGGTAGATTC
>CALWXY010000140.1 GCA_944385595.1 uncultured Oscillospiraceae bacterium | reverse complement strand
GTTTGCGGCGGCTCCGGCGGCAGCATGATTGGCGACGCGCGCCGCCCCGGCTGCGACACGCTGGTCACCGCCGACGTGAAGTACGACCAGTTCCTCGACGCCCGCGAGCTTGGGCTGAACATCATCGATGCCGACCACTTCTGCACCGAGAACGTGGTGACGCCGGTGCTGGCGGCCATGCTGAAATCGGCCTTCCCGCAGATAGAGATAAGCCTCAGCCGCCACGGCCAGACGGCGAAGTTCTTTTAAATATCCAGCCCGCTCTGTCAGAGCGGGCTTTGTTTTGCCCGAAATGCCGCTTTTGGCATAAAAACGATCTTGCCCTAATATGGTAGTACAAACAAATCTCAAAGGAGGAGCAGACGTGGAGGGTAGGCTTTACGAGGACATCGCCCAGAGAACTGCAGGCGCGGTGCTTGTGGGGGTAGTGGGGCCGGTCAGAACGGGAAAATCCACTTTTATAAAGAGGTTCATGGAGACGCTGGTCATCCCCAATATCGAGAACATATATATGCGCGAGCGCGCCAGAGACGAGCTGCCGCAGAGCGGCTCGGGCAAGACGATAATGACCGCCGAGCCGAAGTTCATACCAGAGGAGGCCGTCGACATCGCGCTCGACAGCGGCGCGAGCTTCAAGGTGCGGCTCATCGACTGCGTGGGCTACATGGTGCCGGGCGCGGCGGGTCAGTTTGAGGACGGCGCGGAGCGCATGGTCACGACGCCGTGGTACGACCATGAGATCAGTATAGCGCAGGCGGCGGAGGAGGGGACCTACAAGGTCATCAGCGAGCACTCGACCATAGGCCTCGTGGTGACGACGGACGGCAGCGTCTGCGACATACCGAGAGAGGACTATGTCTCCGCGGAGGAGCGGGTCATCAGCGAGCTGAAAGCCATAGGCAAGCCCTTTGTGGTGCTGCTGAACAGCACTCAGCCGCGCAGCCAGGAGGTGCAGAATCTGGCCTCGGAACTGGAGGAGAAATACGGCGTGCCGGTGCTGCCGGTGAGCTGCCTTGAGCTGGGCGAGAAGGAGATAGAGGAGATAATGTCGGCGGTGCTGGGCGAGTTCCCGGTGACGGAGCTGGCCGTGTACCTGCCGCCGTGGGTCGACGCGCTGCCCGACGGCCACGAGCTGAAGAGCACGATGTACTCGGCGGTGTGCGAGGCGTCGGCGGGGCTGCGGAACATAGGCGACGTGGTGCGCGTGGCGCAGAAGCTGAGCGAGACCGAGCCTATACAGGAGGCGCGGGTAAAGCAGCTGTGCATGGGCACGGGCGGCGCCTCGCTGGTGGTGGAGCTGCCGCGCAGCATGTACTATGAGACGATAAGCGGCGCGACGGGTTTGGAAATCCACGACGACGGCGAGCTGATGAGCCAGCTCACGGAGCTGTCGGCGGCGCGGAGGGAGTACGAGCGGGTGGCGGAGGCCATGCGCGAGGTGCGCGAGAAGGGCTACGGCATAGTCATGCCGACGCGCGACGAGATGCAGCTCGAGGAGCCGGAGATAATCAACCAGAACGGGCGCTACAGCGTGCACCTCAAGGCGAGCGCGCCGTCGATACATATGATAAAGGCGAATATAGTGACCGAGGTGTCGCCGGCGCTCGGCGGGGAGAAGGCCTCGGAGGAAATCATAAACTTCCTGCTGCAGGGCTTTGAGGGCGACGTGAACAGGATATGGGACTCGAACATATTCGGAAAATCGCTGTACGACATAGCGGGCGAGGGGCTGGCGACGAAGATCAAGCGGATGCCGGATGACGCCCGCGCGAAGCTGCAGGAGACGCTGCAGCGGATAATAAATGAAGGCAGCGGAGGACTGATTTGCATAATTCTATGAAAAATCGGGCCATAAAGCGGTTTGACGAGGGCATATGAATTTTTAAAGTCGGTTAACGTTCATAAATAAATATTTGCCTGGGGTGGCAAAATTCACCGAATCGTAGAAAATGACGGATGGTGTTGCAATCGGGGCGGAATCGACATATAATCTTTAATAAGATTATTAAAGGGATGAGGATATGAAAGAACTATCAAACGTCGCCTGCTCCGTCGAGCCGTCTGCAACCCTTTCCGTCGACTCTCTGGCCAAGAAGCTCAAGGCCGAGGGAGAGGATATCGTTGGCTTCGGCGCCGGCGAGCCGGACTTTGAGACCCCCGATAACATCAAGGAGGCGGGCATCAGAGCCATACGCGAGGGCAAAACCCGCTATACACCGGCCGCCGGCATGAAGGAACTGCGCGAGGCCTGCGCATACAGGCTCAAGCAGGACTTCGGCCTCGACTACGATTATAAGCAGATAGTCATCGGCAGCGGAGCAAAGCATGTTCTATATACCGCTCTCACCGCTCTCATAAACCCCGGCGACGAGGTCATAATCCCGGCCCCGTATTGGGTCAGCTACTACGAGATGGTCAGAATGGTCTGCGGCCACCCGGTCATCATCCGCACCAAAGAGGCGCAGCAGTTCAAAATCACCCCGGAGCAGCTGGAAAACGCCATCACCGAAAAGACCAAGCTGTTCATGCTCAATAACCCCTCGAACCCGACGGGTATGCTCTACAGCCGCGACGAGCTCAAGGCCCTGGCGGATATCTGCGTCAAGCACGATATCTACATCATGTCCGACGAGATTTACTACTGCCTGGTCTACGACAACAAGAAGTTCACCAGCATAGCTTCGCTCGGCCCCGAGATTAAAAAGCGCACCATCGTCGTGAACGGCGTGTCCAAGGCCTACGCCATGACCGGCTGGCGCATAGGCTTCGCCGCCGCAAACCCCGAGATTGCGGGCGTCATGGGCAACCTGCTCAGCCACTCTGCCAGCGCACCGTCGACCATCAGCCAGGTCGCGGCCACCGAGGCGCTCACCGGCCCGCAGGACACCGTCGAGGCCATGAGAAAGGTCTTCGAGGAGCGCCGCAACTACATCGTCGAGCGCATGAACAAAATCGACGGCGTCAGCTGCATCTCGCCGGACGGCGCTTTCTATATCATGATGAATATAAAGAAGCTGTTCGGACGCAACATCTGCGGCCACCTCATCAATAATGCCGACGATTTCGCATATGCCTTCCTGGCCAAGGGCAAGGTCGCCGTCGTGCCGTGCACGGCCTTCGGCACCTCCAGCTTTGTCCGCTGGACCTACGCGACTTCGATGGAGAATATAAAGAAGGGCCTCGACCGACTTGAGGAATTTTTGAAGGGGGAGCAGAAGTGAAAAACACATATGAGAGCCCGCTTGCGTCCCGCTACGCGAGCGAGGAGATGCTGTATACCTTTTCTCCGGATAAGAAATTCACCACATGGCGCCGTCTGTGGATAGCCCTCGCCCGCGCCGAGAAGGAGCTGGGCCTCGATATCACCGACGAGCAGATAGCCGAGATGGAGGCCCATATCGACGACATCGACTACGAGTACGCCGCCGAGATGGAGAAAAAGCTCCGCCACGACGTCATGGCCCACGTCCACACCTTCGGCAAGGCCTGCCCCAAGGCCATGCCCATCATCCACCTGGGCGCGACCAGCTGCTACGTCGGCGACAATACAGACGTCATTTTAATGCGCGACGCGATGCTCATCATCCGCAAGGGACTGGTGAACCTCATCTCGCGCCTCTCCGCCTTCGCGGACAAGTATAAGAGCCTGCCGACCCTGGGCTTCACTCACTTCCAGCCCGCCCAGCTCACAACTGTGGGCAAGAGGGCGACGCTCTGGATTAACGAGCTGCTCATGGATCTCGACGAGCTGGACTACCGCATAGCGCACCTGCGCCTGCTGGGCTCTAAGGGCACCACCGGCACCCAGGCGAGCTTCATGGAGCTCTTCGACGGCGACCACGATAAGATTCGCCGCATGGAGAAGCTCATAGCCGAGGAGATGGGCTTCAGTAACGGCGTCGTCCCCGTCTCCGGCCAGACCTACTCCCGCAAGGTCGACGCGGCCATAGTCTCGACCCTCTCCGGCATAGCGCAGAGCCTCGGTAAATTCGCAACCGACATGCGCCTGCTCTCGCACCTCAAGGAGCTTGAGGAGCCGTTTGAGGGCGGCCAGATCGGTTCGTCCGCTATGCCTTATAAGCGCAATCCCATGCGCTGCGAGCGCATCTGCTCTCTCGCGCGCTACATCATGGCCGACGCCATGAACCCCGCCATGACCGCCTATAACCAGTGGTTCGAGCGCACGCTCGATGACTCGGCCAATAAGCGCATATCCATACCCGAGGCCTTCCTCGCCTGCGACGCCATACTGCGCATCGCCAACAATGTCGCCGGCGGCATAAAGGCCTATGAGAAGGTCATACACAAGCATATCATGGATGAGCTGCCGTTCATGGCGACGGAGAACATAATGATGCGCGCCGTCAAAAACGGCGGCGACAGACAGCAGCTGCACGAGCGCATAAGAGTCCACTCCATCGCGGCGGGCGCCGTCGTGAAGGAGCAGGGTCTGCCCAACGACCTCGTGAGCCGCATAGCCGCCGACCCGATGTTCGGCCTCACCGAGGAGGAGATTCGCAAGGAGCTGAATCCCGCCGAGTACATTGGCCGCGCGCCCGAGCAGGTCACGGAGTTCCTGGACGAGCATGTCCGCCCCGTGCTCATAAAATACGCCTCGCTGATTGACGCCGAGGCCGTCGAGCTCAAGGTCTGAGCAGAATAAAAGCGAAAAACCGCCATCGAATGATGGCGGTTTTCTTTTACCTGACCAGCGCGGGGCGCTTGTGGTCGAATTTCCAGTTGGGAATCAGATACTGCATGGCGGCGGCGTCGTCCCTGTCGTGGGTGGGGAGGGAATTGTAGAGGGCGTTGGCCTTCATGACGGCCTCCATGTTCAAAGTGACGCCAAGACCCGGTTTGTCAGGGAGTCGGAGCTGACCGCCGCGAATCTCCGGCGCGTCGTAGAGAAGGTTCTGGCCGTCCTGCCAGATCCAGTGCGTGTCGAGCGGGGTGGGCTTTCCCGGCGCGGCGCAGCCGACCTGTGCGAAAGCGGCAAGTGTGATGTCGAAGTGGTTGTTGGAGTGAACACCCCAGGTGAGGTGCCAGCTGTCGAGCGTCTGTGAGAGACGTATACTGCCGCCGAAGCCCCAGAAATGCGGGTCGGCGAGTATGATGTCGCAGGCGTGCAGCGACACGGTGTGGTAGAACTGGCGCCAATCGGTGGCAATCATGTTGGTGGCGACCTGAAAACCGGTGGCGTCCTTGAACTCACGCATAATCTCGCGGCCGGAGAAGCCGCTCTCGGGTCCGCAGGGGTCTTCAATATAGGTCGCAATGCCGTGCATGTCGCGGCAGAGGCGCACGGCCTCGTCGAGCGACCAGGCGCCGTTTGGGTCAATGTTCACCCTCGCGTTGGGGAAGGCCTCCTTGACGGCGCGGACGCAGTCCATCTCCACCTCGCCGTGCAGGACGCCGCCCTTGAGCTTGAAGTTCTCAAAGCCGTACTTCCCGTGCAGCAGCCTGGCCTGCTCGACAATGCGCTCCGGCGTGAGGCACTCGTTTCGGCGGAAGCGGAACCAGGGGTCGCCGCTTGCGGACTCGTCGAGATACTGGAATTCGCCGCCGGGACATTTGTGCCTGTCGGCGACGAAGAACATGTAGCCGAGCATGTCGACGCTGTCGCGCTGCACGCCCTCGCCGAGCAGCTCAGCCATGGGCACGTTCAGATACTGCCCGAGCAGGTCGAGCATGGCGCACTCGACGGCCCACTCGCTTTTGACCACATATTTGAGCTTGCTGATGTCGAGGGTCTGTATGCCCTCTCCGTCGTCATCGGCGGCGGCGCGGAAATGATGATGTATCTCCTGAAGCACACGCCTGTACCTGCTTATCTCATGCCCGAGCACGAATGGGCGGAATGACTCAAGACTCTGCCTTGTATACTCGCCGCCGTGAATCTCGCCGACGCCCTGATGCCCGGAGCTGTCGGTGAGGACGACTATGTTGCGCGTGAAGTATGGCGCATGGCAGCCGGAGAGGGTCAGCAGCATGCTGTCGTATCCGGCTACCGGGATGACTTTCATATCGGTTATGACCGGTGTGCTCGCCATATTTTTCCCTCCAAATCTGTGATACGCATATAATATCACAAATTACTAATGCTTTGCATTAACAAAACCTAATAATAATTTCGCAAAAATCACAGCTTCGGAGGGGAAAATTCACAATCGCGCTCA
>CALWXY010000139.1 GCA_944385595.1 uncultured Oscillospiraceae bacterium | reverse complement strand
GGTATCTCGACCTGCGGCGCTACGGCAGCTGCCGCCACGCGGGCTTCGGCCTCGGCTTCGAGCGCCTGGTGATGTACCTCACAGGCGTGCCGAACATCCGGGATGTTTTGCCGCATCCGCGGACTGTTGGAAACGCGGACTTCTAAAAGGACGCGGGACGCGATGCGGAACCATTTTTCTTTAGAAGAAAAATGGTTCCGCGCCTCCAAAAAGAATCTTTTTTGCGCGTATCCGGGTCTGCGCGCCGCCGACACGGCGCCGTTAGAATTGAAGAGCGCTCAATCCCACTCCGCGCCACGAGGCGCTCGCCGCCGAGGATTTCGACAAATTTCTACTCCGACTTCGGGGCGCCTCGCCCCTACAGAGTTTATAACTTTGGCGCTCTTTCGACCAAATCAGAAAGCACCTGCCTCTGAGGCAGGTGCTTATTTTTTCGGAACTGTAGACGCAGGCATTGATAACTTGTCTGAAAGTCAAGGCGTCCATGCGAGGCGCTTAGACGATAATCTCAGGAAAATTCAGCGCCGGAGCGAAGCGGGGTGGCGCGGTCGGGGGTGAGAGCGTGATTCAAATTTGATATAGCCGCTCTACAGAGCGCCGCACTCAGATGCGCGGGCGGCTGATAAACACTTACCTGAAACTACAAAACGACGCGGGGTCTTTCGACCCCGCGTGTTTCTTTTTGGAAGGGCGAAACCGTTTTTCTTTACACAGAAAAATGGTTTCGCAAATTATTCGACTCTATCGATAGAATAGATGGTCAAATAATATTTCCCCTGACCGGCGTGGAGTATGAGCGTATGCCCGACGGAGTAGAGCGTCCCGTCGATGACAACGCCGTTGTCGGTGAGCTGGCCGACGCAGTCGGCGGTGATGTAGGCCGAGACGTAGCCCTCCTTGTGGCCGAGCGTCGTCTCGCTCGTGAGGTCGTTGTAGGTGTAGGTCACCGACTCGTCGACCTCTATGTCCGCCACCGTGCCGAGATAGGTGTTGGTCGAGCCGTCGAGCACGCTGTCGCCCACATGGGTGTGCTCGGGAACGTAGTCCGGGCACTCCTCCTCGAAGAACACTATCTGAACCTTGTCCATCGGCGCGGCGGTGCCGCCCGCGGTCATGAACTTGTAGGCGAAGAACGCGACGCCCGCGAGCACCACCAGGATAATCAGAATATCTATGATGTTGAGCCTTGCTTTTTTGTTTTCCATTTCAGTTTCCCTCCCGGATATTCCTCAGCCGCGCCGCGGCCGGTATCAGCGCGAACAGCAGCCAGAACAGCATCATCACGCGCGGATAGCTCCACGCGTAGTCGGTTATGCCGAAAAACAGCGAGCCGCAGAGCGCGCAGCCCGCCCCCACGCCGACGGCGCGGAGCGTCGGGTCTGAGTCGCGGCTGAGCCGCAGCCCGGCGCGCACGGCGAAGGCCATTGCGATGACGAATGCCGCGAGCGCGAACACGCCCATCTCGGCCCAAATCTGCAAATAGATGTTGTGGCCGTGGATGAACAGCGCCTCCGCCTCGTAGACGCCCTCGGCGTACACCGTGTCGCGCACGGCGTCCGCGCCGAGGCCCACGCCGAATATCGGGTGGTTCTCAATCAGGCGGCGCATGGCGGTGTAGATGTATGAGCGCGTGTAAATCGAGCTGTCGCCCCCGCCGAACATGGTGAGCAGCCTCGCGAGTATGTTCGACGGCAAAAACGGCACGGCGAGCGGCGCCGCCACCATGCACAGCGGCACCCAGCGCGGGCCGAGCGCGAGCAGCATCACGCCCATGGCGAGCGCCATGCTCAGCCAGCCGCCGCGCGCGTAGGTCATCAAAAGCGCAGCGCAGCTCACGAGAAACACCAGCGCGTACCAGAGCTTTTTCGCCCCGCCCTTTTCAAACAGCGCCATCGCGAGCATCAGCGGCGCGAACAGCACGAGGACGTTGGCAAAGCTGTTGGGATTTTCGAAAAATGAGAACACTCTGCCGGGCATGTCGGCATTCACGGAGAGGTCGGTGAGCACCTTGTCGGCCTCGACGCCGATGAATCTCTGCGCCACCGCCCAGCAGGAGGCGACGAATACGCCCACGGACATGACGAGCACCACGCGCCCCAGCTCGGCGCTGCTTCTGGGCGCTGCGGCGAGCGCGAGCACGAAGGCCATGCAGGTGAGGTGGAAGACGAAGAAGCGCAGCGACAAATCCGGCCGCAGCGAGAGCGCCATGCCCATGCAGACGCAGACGGCAAAAACCACCGGCGCGGCGCCGATGGCGCGGAGCGTCCCCCGCCGGGGTGCGGAGGCCGCGACGAGCGCGAGCGCGATTGCCGCGAGGCCGAGGCCGTACATGTTGGCCTACAGCTGCGGCGGCGTGACGAGCATCAGCGCCGTCGCGCAGGCGATAAAGAGCGCGGCGCGCCGCTCGGCGAAGTCGCGGCACTCGGAGACTATGAGGCTGTCGGCAAGCGCCGGCAGCGCGAGGATTTTGCCCGGAATCGCGCCGACGGCGGCGAGCAGCTTATAGCAGAGGCTACTCCGCCAGAGCGCGTCGGCTTTTTTCCCGCCGACGGCGAAGGCGTAGAACAGCCCGCCTTTGAATT
>CALWXY010000138.1 GCA_944385595.1 uncultured Oscillospiraceae bacterium | reverse complement strand
AGAACAACGAGGGGCTCGACGAGCTGATGCACCTCGCCCACCGCGAGGTGCACATGGGCTTCACCGTCGAGCCGGATGAGCTCTACGACGACTACACCCACGAGATACACCACCGCGTCCACGAGCTGATTCACGACGCGGCCTACGCCGCGCCTCTCCCCGCGCACTGGTGCTCGATAAAGCCCATAGAGGGCGACGAGCTGGTGAAAAAGGCGCTCAGTCCCCCGGAGGAGACGCAGCGCGCCGTCGAGGCCATCGCGAAGGAGTACGAGGCCTCGAGCGAGCTCGGCGACCGCGAGACGCTGATTGCCGACAGCCGCTACGGCTACATACAAAAGACCCTCGCGGGCATATACATAAAGGCCCACGAGCAGGAGGCCACGATCAGCGACAAAATCGACCGCGTCCTCACCAACAAATACCTCGCCGTGCCGGTGTTCCTCGCGGCCATGCTCTGCGTGTTCGCCATCACCTTCGGCCCCTTCGGCTCATGGCTGAGCGACGGCGTCGCCGCCATAATCGACGGCTGGCTCGCGCCGCGCGCCGCCTGGGCGCTCGAGAGCGCGGGCGCGCCGGTCTGGATGGTGAGCCTTTTTGTCGACGGCATCATCGCGGGCGTCGGCGGAGTGCTGGTGTTTTTGCCGCAGATTGCGCTGCTGTTTTTCTTCCTGAGCATGCTCGAGGACTCCGGCTCCATGTCGCGCGCGGCCTTCATCATGGACAGACTGCTCCAGCGCTTCGGCCTGAGCGGCAAGGCGTTCATCCCGATGCTGATGGGCTTCGGCTGCACGGTGCCCGCCGTCATGGGCGCGCGCACCATGGAGAACGAGAAGGACAGGCGCATGACCATAATGCTCGTGCCGTTCATGTCCTGCTCGGCGAAGCTGCCGGTCTACGGCCTGATCTCCGCCGCGTTCTTCCCGAACTGCGCGGGGCTGGTGGTGTTCTCCTTCTACGTCATAGGCATGATTATGGCCATAATCTCCGGCCTCATCCTCAAGCGCACGGCCTTCAAGGGCGACGACGCGCCCTTCGTGCTTGAGCTGCCGCCCTACCGCATGCCCGCGATGTCGAACGTCATGCGCCATGTGTGGGAGAAGGTGCGCGGCTTCCTCGTCAAGGCCGGTACGCTGATACTCACCATGAGCGTCGCGCTCTGGGCGCTGCAAAACTTCGACACGAGCCTGCACATGGTCTCCGACACGTCACAGAGCATACTCGGCTCGCTCGGCAGCTTCATCGCCCCGATATTCGCGCCGATGGGCTTCGGCACCTGGCAGGCGGCTGTGGCGCTGCTGACGGGCTTCGTCGCAAAGGAGGCGGTGGTCTCGTCGCTGAGCATGTTCTACGGCTTTGCCGTCACCGACTCGGGCGCGACCGTCGCCGCCGCTCTGGGCGACACCTTCCAGACCCCGCTCGCGGCCTACGCGTTTCTGGTGTTCATCCTGCTCTACGTCCCCTGCGTCGCGGCGGTCGCGGCCATACGCAAGGAGATGGGGAGCCTCAAGTGGACCTTCGCGAGCATCCTCTGGCAGCTCGGCTGGGCGTATATCGTCTCGTTCCTGGTCTACAATGTCGGAAGACTGTTTGTATGACCAATGCGAAACCATTTTTCTTTTAGAAAGAAAAAGGGTTTCGCGCTTCCAAAAAGAAATCTCGCGGGGACGAAAGAAAGCGCGTCGTTTTATCGTTTCAGGTTAGTGTTAGCAAGCCGCCCGCGTATCGGGGTGCAAGCGTCTATCCACCGGCTGTATCAAATTTTGAATCACGCTCTCACCCCCGACCGCTCGGCCGCTCGCGCTCCAGGTTTTGAAAGTGTAAGCCCCCCGCCCGGACGCCTTGGTGCCCAGACGAGTTAATAACCTTTCGCGTCTATCCACCTAGACATAAAGCACCTGCCACAGAGGCAGGTGCTTTGTGTTTCGGGAGAAGCGGGGAACCCCTTGCTAGGGTTCCCCGTACCCCTCCTGAGCTTTTTTGCGATAAGGAATTCCGCCCGCTGCGGCGGGCGGCCAAAGGCGCTGCCTTTGGAATCCGCCACCTTTTGAAAAAGGTGGACGAAAACTTTTGCGAGCCCAAAATCGAAAGAACAGCAAAGTTATAAACTCTGTAAAATCGAGGCGCCCCGAAGTCGGAGCACAAGCTCGCGAATTCCTCCTAAATCGAGCGCCTCGTGGCGCGGAGTGGGACTGAGCGCTCTTCAATTCCAACGGCGCCGTGTCGGCGGCGCTTGAGACCCGGATACGCGCAAAAAAGATTCTTTTTGGAGGTGCGGAACCCTTTTTCTTTTAAAGAAAAATGGTTCCGCATTCGCGTCTCCGAAGTGCGCCGCACCTTCGTTTTTTAGAATTCCCCGCTGGCGCGATATGCCAGAATCACAGCCTGCTCAACCGAGCAGCTGTCCTTCGGGGACAGCGTCGCCTCCGAAGTGCCGGCCATTATTCCGGCCTCGGCCAGCGCGCCGACCGCCTCGCGCGCCCAGTCGGAGACCTCGGCCGCGTCCGCAAAGCGCTCTGTCGAGCCGCCGCCGAGCACGCGCTCGCCCGTCTCGCCCTCGAGATACACGATAGCGCGGTGCAGAAGCGTCGCAATCTGCTCGCGGGTGGCCGGCGCGTCGGGGTCGTACAGCCCGCCGCCGACGCCGCTCACGAGACCCGAGTTATAAGCCTTGAGCACCGAGATATTGCTCGTGTCGCTGAAGGTGCCCGCCGCCGCGGGGGCGAGCGGCTCGCCGGTGAGGCGCTCGACCATCTTCACAACAATCTCGGCGAACTGGGAGCGCGTCACCGCGCCGGTGAACTCAAAATTGCTGGAAAATCCGGGTATGTAGCCCGCGTTCTCCGCCTCGGTCAGCTCCGGCAGCGCCCAGGAGCTGATTTTGCCGGGGTTTGAGTAGGCCTCGGTCTCCTGCATAGGGCCGGTGCCGAGCATGACCAGCTCGTCCTCGCCGACGGTCTGCATCAGCAGGTTGCCGTGACAATGCGTCAGCCAGAACTGATAGCCGCCGAACTCGCTCGCGGTGCCGACGAGCAGATAGTCCTCGCTCTCCGGCGCGCCAATGGGGTCGTTGTAGGTGACGTCGACGGCGTACCATCTGCCCCAGACGGAGACGAGGTTCCAGGCGTGGAAGCCCTCGCCGGCGAGGCCGCTCACGAACACGCAGTCGATGTCCTCGCTGTCGCAGAGTATTTTAAACGCCAGGGCGTAGCCCTCGCAGACGGGGCCGGACTTGCCGCTCCCGCCGAGCAGCGCGGAGATGGCCGAGTGCGAGAGGGTGGGGGCCTCGTCGGGGCTGACCTCGTAGTCGTAGTAGTCGCAGTTCATCACGAGCCAGGCGTTGAAAAAGCGGATCTTGTCGAGCTTCGACATGCCGTCCGACCACGCAAGGCTCCCGCCGCCGGGCAGGGCGACGCTGCCGCTTTTGATGCTCTCGACGGCGGCTTCCATCCTCGCGATCTCGGCGCGCAGCTCGCTCGCCGTGCTGTCCTGGTACTCGGGGATGACGAGGTCTGCTATGGGGATAATCATGGCGCCGTTGTCGTAGTACCCGGCGACGGAGTAGGCGTAGAGCCAGAAGCGCTCGGGGTGGTCGTAGCAGAAGGCGGCGACGGCCTCGCGGAAGGCGGTGACGGCCTCCAGCTCGCCCACGCTGTCCGGCACCTCGAACACGGCCTCAGCAGCGCCCGCGCGGTCTATGAGCCAGTCGTCGACGCCGTCGTTGTCGCTGCCCTCGTCGAGGGCGGCGTAGAACACGGCGGCGTAGTCGGGCATATCGACGCGGTAGCGGAACTCGACGGCGCTGTCATCGAGGGAGCCAAGGCCAAGCGCCGCTGCGGGCAGCGCGCAAGTCAAGCATAATATCGCCGCCATGGCGATGGAAAGCAGCTTTTTCATAGATTTTACTCCTTAATCAGTCTACGCAAGGGGAACGGAATGCGAAACCATTTTTCTTTGAAAAGAAAAAGGGTTTCGCCCTTCCAAAAAGAAACTTTGCGGGGTCGGCAGTCTTAAGCGCCGTTTCCCCGGCGCAGTTTTTCGTCCACCCGCCGCCCGCGCATCTGAGTGCGGTTCTCTGTAGAGCGGCTATATCAAATTTGTATCACGCTCTCACCCCCGACCGCTCGGCCGCTCGCGCTCCCAGTTTTGGCAGTCTAAGCCCCTCGCAAGGACGCCTTGGTGCCCAGACGAGTTATTGACCTTCTGCGTCTACCGCCGAGAGAACGTCAAAGTTATAAACTCTGTAGAGGCGAGGCGCCCCGAAGTCGGTGTAGAAATTTGTCGAATTTCTCCCACAGCGAGCGCCTCGTGGCGCGGAGTGGGACAGAGCGCTCTTCAATTCTAACGGCGCCGTGTCGGCAGCGCTTAAAGCTCGTATACGCGCAAAAAAGATTCTTTTTGGAGGTGCGGAACCCTTTTTCTTTTAAAGAAAAATGGTTCCGCATTTTACGCTCAGTCGCGCTTCAGATGTACGTTTAAATGATTATACGTCATCTCGACGCC
>CALWXY010000137.1 GCA_944385595.1 uncultured Oscillospiraceae bacterium | reverse complement strand
ACAATGCCGGAGAACGCGCCGGCGGTGAGGAAAATCAGGCACATGGTTATGATGTTGTCATCGGCGAGACCGGTGGCCACGACGCGCACCTTCTCATCGAAGCTGAGCTTCGGGTTCTGCAGGAAGGCGACGAACAGCGCAATCAGGAAGCCGACTATGGCGGGCATGACGTAGAAGTCGCCGAAGGCTATGCCCGCTCCGAGGTAAAAGACGAGGAACACGGCGATGGGCAGAAGTGCTGAGTAGTTTCTTTTCATGGATATCTCCTCCGCTTTCCGGGGCAAAAAATAAACGCCCCTGATAATAATCAAGGGCGATAAAATTACCGCGGTACCACCTTGTTTCGCCCGCGCCTCGCGGCCTCGGGCCTCACAGAGTACTATCATACTCCTGCGCTGTTACGGGCGCGCCCGTCCCTGCCTGTACAAAGTAGTCGGCGGGGCGGCTCCAAGACCATGTTCAGCCGGGCCTTCCGCACTCCCCTCGCACCAAATGGGGAGCTCTCTGAGCGTATCTCGAGGCTTACTCTTCTCTTCACTGCCTTTAGGTTCAATATTCACTTGCTGTCAGTATAAACTCGTTGCCTGATTTTGTCAAGAGCTTGTCTGCGGCGGCGGGCTGTGCTACGATATATTAAAATCGGAGGTGGCTTCATGGCCGGAAATTACGAGATTCAGCTTGAAAACTGCCGCAGACTATTTGCGGCCTCTCGGCGCGGGCAGCGCTCTCCCATCAGAGTGCGCTTTCTGTCGCGCGAGTGGACTGTCGACCCCGTGACGGGCGTCGTCACCTCCGGCGGCGAGGAGGCGAACTTCAACGTCAGCCTCAGCATATACGACTATCTCAGCTCTCCCGGGCGCTCCAGGCTTCTCAGCGGACGCAAAAGGCCGCTGACCGCCGGCGCTGTGCATCCGGGCGTGGACGACGGCTTCATGCTCTGCGAGCGGGCGCGCCGCTACGCTAGGGATTTGCCAAAATTTGAGGCGGCCTGCCGCGCTCTGGGCGGGCTCCCCTACCCCGTCGGCGACGCCGCATATGAGATCGAGATTTTCCCCGGCCTCACGGCTGTGGTGCAGCTCTGGATTGGTGACGACGAATTCCCCGACTCGCTGCGTATACTGTGGGACGAGGACGTGATTTCCGTGATCAAGTACGAGACCGCCTGGTACGTCGCCGCGGAGCTTCTGCGAATTCTGGACACATATTTTTGAAGAAAAACGTATTGGTCAAAATTTCTTCACAATTTGTTTCAAGTCTCGCCATCAATTTATTTCGGGGTATGCTATACTACAATCGCAGGCAGGATACAGAACAGACATTGAGACAAGCATTCCAATACTCCAAGCAAGTTTAAACACTCCTATCTTCATTCTCCTCTCTTTTCTACCTTAAGGCTCCACCCCGCAAGGGATGGAGCCTTTTGGTTTGTGTTAGAAGAAAACCGGGCGACGAGGCTCGAACTCGCTAACGCACCCCGCGAAGCTCGCTTCGCGGGGACCCCGCACCTCCATTTGTTATTTGACGCGCCTCCGGCGCAGGTGGAGGCAGCGAGTTCGGTCACATTGTTCATTCCAGAAAAAAGACACCACATCTGACGATGTGGTGTCTTTTTTCTGGAGCGGGCGACGAGGCTCGAACTCGCTACCTCCACCTTGGCAAGGTGGCGCTCTACCGGATGAGCTACGCCCGCGTCCCGTGAACAAGCGTTATTATACCAGAATCGGACAAATTGTCAATACCTAATTTATAATTTCTTCCTCTATCGGCTGCTCGGACGGAGCGGCGGACGGCGGCGCCGTCTCCTCCGCTCCCCTGTACAGCGACGGCCCCTCGCAGGCCGGGTATTTCAGCTCGTCCCAGCGGTACTCCGAGGCCATCTCGGAATCCGTGAACAGAAACACGGTGCCGGAGCCGAGGTGCATGGCCTCGGTCACGTCGATATGGTACCAGCAGTCGTTTATCCTCACCAGCACCCAATAGTGCTCGACGTTGTCGCGCAGGCCGGACACCACCATATTCTCAATGCCTTTGGCGCTGCAAATCGCCGAGTAGGCCATGGAGAGTGCTCTGCTCCCTCCCCTGCCCAGCACGAGCGCGTCGTAGGCGGTTCCGCCGTCGTAATCGGCGTCGTAGGAGCTGAGCGAGCCGATGACGCCCGCAGCGAGGACGGAGACGCTGTAGGCGTCGTCCTGCGATATCCTTCCGGCAGCGCTCTCAACCGAGGACTTGAGGCGGGCGCTCATGCTGCTCAGCTCAGCGCTGTCCACGCCGTAGTCGAAGCTGAGGTCGAAGATATGCCTGTTGTTCGAGCCGGAATATACCTCCACCTCGACCTGCGGCATGACGGCCACCTCTCCCGGCGACTCTAGCAGCGCGTCCCGGACGCGCTCGGCCATCAGCTCCACGTCGATGGAGCTGGTGTAAATCTGTATGGCCAGCTTCTCCGCCCCGGAGGACACCGCCTCGACCACCGTATCGGCTATTTTGTCCGCGCCGATGGTTCTGATGGCGTCCATCTCCTCCTCGCTGCGGGTGTAGTTTATATACACCGTCGCCCGATAATAGCTGACTATGCGGCTGATATCGTAGGAGATATAGTCGACCATATACGCGCCCAGCGCCGTCGCCGATTTGACCTGCCAGCAGGCCTCGGCGAGATCGTCGCTTATGCTGCCGGCGTAGCCGCTGAACTGCAGCTGCGCGGTTTCGCTGTGCGAGGCTATGAGCGAGTTCAGAGCGTCCATCAGCTCGGAGTAGCTCTCTATTGCCCCGAAATCGCCGACTGGCGGCTGCTCCTCGCTGAGGTCGTAGTCGCTGGTTGTGAAGTACTCCTTCTCAAGCAGAGAGGAACAGCCGGCCAGCAGCGCCACGGCGGCGGCAAACAATATCAGAATTGCTCTCTTCAAGGCCGGTCTCCTCTCCGAAGCTCAGTATCCGAGCTCCTGCTTTATGATGATTACCTCCGCCGCGGCTATGCTGAGCATTTTGCCGAGCGTGATGGATATGTTGCGGCAGAGCCGCTCCGGGGACGCGCAGTCGTAGCACTTTCCGGGCTTGCCGGCGCAGGGCGTATCCCTGTGGAGGCGCTCAGCGTTCAGCGGAGCCGCGATGGTGCGCGCCCTGACCATGGCGTCCTCAAGTGTGGGGACAATTTTGTTGATGCCGACGACGTAGTAGAGGCGCTCCTTGTCGTAGCTCGCCGCGGCCACGCGGTTGCCCGCGCCGTCTATATTGACGATCTCGCCGTTCTCGGAGACGGCGTTTGCACTCGTTATGTAAACCGGCGCGAACATGGCCTTGCGGGCGTCGGCGGGGTCTTTGCTGCGGTTGCGGTAGTAGACGGTGTTCGTCTTTTCCAGCCTGTCGAGGATGTTCAGCGCGTCGAGGGTCATGCTGCCGCCGGTGCCGACGGTGGTGTTTTTGATATTCTCGTCGAGGTAGTCGGCGGCCTGCTCGCAGGTGTCGAAAATCTGAACGGTGAAGCCGCGCTTCTCGAGGCTGGCTTTGGTTTTCTCAAGATCCATTCTGTTTCCTCCTAATCGTTGGACATGATGTCCGAGAAGCCCTTGCCGAATACCTCCTGCGCGTCGGTGACGATGAAGAAGGCGGCCGGGTCTATGGCTCTGGCGAGGTTTCTCGCCTCGACCATCTGGTTTTTCTTGACTATGCAGAATATGACTTCCTTGTTTTTGCCGGAGTAGGCGCCGTGGCCGTCGAGCAATGTGACGCCGCGGTGCAGCTTCTCGGTTATCTCGTGCTGAATCTGCTGGCTGTAGTCGGTGATGATGATGCAGAGCTTGGCGTTCATGCTGCCGTAGAGGATGATGTCTATGACCTTGGACGACACGAACATGCATATGAGCGTGTACATGGCCTTGTCGTAGCGGGAAAAGATGACGGCGTAGAGCAAGACTATGCTTGCGTCTATGCAGAGCATTATGGTGCCGAGGTTGACATACGGGTATTTGCGGCGCAGCAGGCGGACGGTGACGTCGCCACCGCCGGTGGCGACGCCGGTGGAATACACTATGCCGAGGCCGAGCCCCTTGATTATGCCGCCGTATATCGCCGCGAGGAGCATGTCGTCGGTGGGCGAAAACGGTATGAAGCCCATGACGTCCATGAGGACGGAGCAGACTATCATGGCGAAGGTGGAGTTGATCATGAAGTTCAGCCCCAGCTTGCGCCACGCGACTATGAACATCGGAATATTCAGCGTGAGCGTGACCATGCCTATCGGCAGGCCGAACAGCTGGTTGACTATCATGGCGAGGCCGGCGGTGCCTCCGCTCAGCATGCCGTGCTCGTAGATGAAAATGCGGAAGCCTATGGAGAAGATGACGGCGCCGATGAGTATTTTGAGGAATATCGGAGCCCTGACCCTGATCTGTTCACGAATCATAGCGCTGTACCTCTTTACACTTAATCGAGCAGATTGAGCTGCTTCTCCTCCCTGTCCTCGTCGCGCAGCAGCGCGCCGACAGCGGGGATGCTTCTCATGCGGTAGCGGGCGACATTTTTAATCTGGGTGTCCTCCAAAAACGCGGCGCGCTCGAGGCGGTATTTGGCCTTCATGGTCATTACGCCGACGCCCTGGGTGCTGCGAGTGGATTTCGGCGCGAGCAGGCCGCTGCTGAACACGACGGCGCGTCCCTCAGTCGAGAACGCAGCTATATCCCGCTCCCCGTCGAGCACGAGCAGGGTTTTGAGCGGACTCTTGTCGGAGTAGGCGCCGGTGAGCTTGCGGCGGTTGGTCTTGGTGGCCCAGGCGCTCAGCTCCACGCGGGCGGCCTTGCCGTTTTCAAAGAAGAGGACTATGTGCTGCTTGTAGTCGCCCGGCAGAACTGTGGCAACGAGGCTCTCGCCCTCGTCGAAGCCGAGCTTCGACGGGACATACTCGCCGAGCAGCGAGGCCTTGGAGTCCTCAAAATCGGCGGCGCGGGCCTTGTAGGCCTGCTGCCTGTCGGTGAAGAAGATAATCTCGTCGCTGTTTTTGGCCTCGAAATACTGGCTGGGCGCGTCGCCCTCCTTGTATTTCTGCTCGCCGCTCATGCGCAGAGACTGCGGTGTGATTTTCTTGAAGTAGCCCTCGCGGGAGATGAAGAGGTGCACGGGGTAATCGTCCACCGAGTCGGCCTCGGAGTATTCCTCGACCTCGCCGGCGTAGACAAGGCCGGTCTTGCGCGGCTGGGCGTATTTCTTCTTCACCTGCTCCAGCTCGCCGATGATGACAGTGCGGATGCGGCGGCGGCTGTTCAGCAAATCCTCGAGGTCGGCAATCTCGCTGACGAGCTTATCCGTCTCCTCGACGCGCTTGAGTATATACTCGCGGTTTATATTGCGGAGCTTGATCTCGGCGACGTACTCGGCCTGGGTCTCGTCTATGCCGAAGCCTATCATCAGGTTCGGCACGACGTCGGCCTCCAGCTCCGTCTCGCGGATGATGGCTATGGCCTTGTCGATATCGAGCAGTATTTTCTTGAGGCCGTTGAGCAGGTGCAGCTTTTCCTTTTTGCGGCTGAGGTCGTAAAACACGCGGCGCTTGACACAGTCGGTGCGCCAGGCCGTCCACTCCGTCAGTATCTCGCGGACGCCCATGACGCGCGGGTAGCCGGCGATGAGGATATTGAAGTTGCAGGCGAAGCTGTCCTGCAGCGTGGTGAGCTTAAACAGCTTCTGCATGAGCTTCTCCGGCTCGACGCCGCGCTTGAGGTCTATGGTGAGCTTCAGGCCGCCGAGGTCGGTCTCGTCGCGCATGTCGTTTATCTCGCGCACCTTGCCCTGCTTTATAAGGTCGGCCACCTTGTCCATTATGGCCTCGGTGGTGGTGGTGTAGGGAATCTCGTAAATCTCAATGAGATTCTCGCCCTTCACATAGCGCCACCGGGCGCGGACGCGGAAGCTGCCGCGCCCGGTCTCATAAATTTGCGCCATCTCCTTGGCGTCGTAGATAATCTCGCCGCCGGTCGGGAAATCGGGCGCGGGCATGGTGGAGAGCAAATCATGCTCCGGGTCGCGCAGGAAGGCTATGGTGGTGTCGCAGACCTCGCCGAGGTTGAAGCCGCAGATTTGGCTCGCCATGCCGACGGCTATGCCGGCGTTGGCGGAGACGAGGACGTTCGGGAAGGTCGTCGGCAGCAGGGTCGGCTCCTTCATGGAGCTGTCGTAGTTGTCGACGAAGTCGACGGTGTCCTTGTCCATGTCGCGGAACAGCTCGGTGCAGATGGGGGTCAGCTTGGCCTCGGTGTAGCGCGAGGCGGCGTAGGCCATATCGCGGGAGTAGACCTTGCCGAAGTTGCCCTTGGAGTCTATGAACGGCGCGAGCAGCGCCTCGTTGCCGCGGGCGAGGCGCACCATGGTCTCGTATATGGCGGCGTCGCCGTGCGGGTTGAGCCGCATGGTCTGGCCGACGATATTCGCACTCTTGGTGCGCGCGCCGCTCAGCAGGTTCATCTTGTACATGGTGTAAAGCAGTTTGCGGTGCGAGGGCTTGAAGCCGTCTATCTCCGGGATGGCGCGGGATACGATGACGCTCATGGCGTAGGGCATGTAGTTCGTCTCCAGCGTCTCCGTGATGGGCTGCTCGAGCACCTCGGCGCGCAGGCCGAAGACGTTAGGGTTATTCTGCTTTTTGCCCCCGTCCTGCGGGGACTTCTTCTTAGGCATTGGTATCAGTCCTTCAGTTTAATTGGGCGCGGGCCTCGTCGAACATGGGCATCAGCGCGTCTATCATGGCGAAGTACTCTTCAAACTCGGACGTCAGTTCCTGCGAGCCTATGGCATCGTTTTGAACAAAGTAAAACCACAGTCCGCCGGAGCCGCCAAGCTCTTGGTAGGCCAGTGCCACCAAATAGTCGTCGTTCAAGAGCATTTCATATGAGTTTTTGTGCAAGGCCAGGCGCGATATGGAGCTTATCCACTCATAGTACAGTATAGGCCGGTCATAATCGCCAGGATCCTCTTTCGTCTCGTAGAAAAATGTCTCGGCGATGCCGTTTCCATATCGCGCATAGTTGCAGTGCATACCTGCAGTCATGGAGTTATATTCCTCCACAGCCGCCGCGAGCTCCTCGCCCAGGTAACGGAAATAGCTCTCTGGAACGACCTGACGCTGTATCACCAGGTCGTTCACCTCGTTTATCTTCTCAAGCCGGTACTCATCCTGCGCCGTGGGAGCGGGGGTCTCCTCTTCCTCCCCGCCCGATAAGGCAAGCGCCAAAAAAGCCAGAGCGGCAAGCAATACGCATGTGAGGAGAATGTTCGTCGTCTTAGTGCTGCTCATAGCCATTAATTGAGCGGGATGACCGTGCTGCCCTCGGGGGGCGCGGTGGGCACCTCGAGGTTGGTGACGGCGGCGGTGGAAGTGAGCTTGAACTCGACCAGCATCATGTTCTTGATGTGGAAGACGCCGCTCATGTCGGCCTTCAGCGGGGTGACGTCGAAGTCGAGCTCGGTGAGCACGCCGGTAATCAGCAGGTCGGTGTAATAGTCGAGCGAGCCTTTGATGCGGGTGGCGGCGGTGCCGTCGGTGCTGATGTCGATGTTGAAGCTGCCCTCGGCCTGGACGTATTCGCCGAGCTCGCTCAGGTCGCGCTCGCAGTGCCAGGTCGTGCCGCGCTTTTCAAAATTCGCATCTCCAAGTACGGCGGCAGACTCATCGCTGGCTATGGCGTCGTAGAGATAGACGGGGTCGAGCCAGTAGTTGCTCTGCATGGAGCTGTAGAGTATGCTGCCCATACTCATGCTGCCGTAGTCGGCAATCAGCTCGGAGAAGCTGGCGTAGTCGCCATACAGGTCGAGTATGGAGGCGATGGAGAAGGAGTACCATGCGCCGTCGGCGGTCTCGTAGCCCTCCTCTGCCGCCATGACGTCCATGACGTCGCCGCGGACATAGACGGTGCTGCTGTCGAAGTCGATTATGACCTGAATGCCGTCCTCAAGCGTGGCGAAGGCCTCGACGAACGGCTCAAGCTCATCAGCCGGGACGTCCAGCTGCTCGCCGAGCAGCTCCAGCGCCTTGACGAGAGAGTTTATGTCGAAGTTAATCGTCATCTCCGAGCCGTGTCCGTTCTCGACGACGACGGTGTCTATGCCGAGGCTGTAGTCCTTGTCGCCTTTAATCGTGTCGAACATGGTGACGTCGATATCGAGCTTTGCGCTGCTCTTATAGTTTTTCATGAGGTCTATGCTGCTGCCCATGCGCAGGACGGAGTTCATTGCCCCGAAGTTCGCGTCCAGCTCGGCGACTATGTTCTCGCGGTCGAGCAGGACGGCGGTGCGGTAGTAGTCGCTCCACAGCACGTCGTAGCCGAAGCTCTCCAGCTCGCGCGCCGGGAAGTAGCTCGCGCCGTCTATGTCGACTATGTACTGCTCCGGCACATCGGTGATGCCGAGCTCGCTCTCGAGGCAGGAGACGGGCAGCATCAGCCGGTTGTCGACGAGCACGGGCTCGCCGCTCTCAAAGCTGAACGGCTGGTTGCGGAGCATGACGTTCAGCTCATAGACGAGGCCGAGGGCATTTTTCTCGCTCTGGAGCTGCTCGGCGTAGTACTCGTCCCACTGTTCGTCAGTCCAGCTGTCCATCTCGCGCCAGAGGCGCTCCTCTTCGACCATGGTGTAGTAATCGGGTTCGGACATGCCCCAGTCGGCGAGCATCTCCTCGAGCGACTGGTAGCCGTACTCCGACCAGAGGGGCGGGTCGAAGTCATCAACGGCCGATGCCGGCAGGCACAGACCCAGCAAAAGTATGGTGGCGAGCACGACAGAGATCAGCTTTTTCATTGAGAGCACCTCCAAAATTCAGACGTTCATATTTTGAGGGGCGAAGCGCTGTCCGAACGGCGTTGCCGCGAGGCCGCCCTTGCCTGTCTCTCTGAGTGTGTGCGGGATAGATCTGCCCACCTCGGCCATGGCGTCTATAACCTGGTCGGGCGGGACGCGGCTGACTATTCCGGCCAGAGCCATCTGGGCCGCGGAGAGCGCGTCCATAGCGCCGATGACGTTGCGCTTGACGCACGGCACCTCGACCAGTCCGCCCACCGGGTCGCAGACGAGTCCGAGCAGGTTTTTGACGGCCATTGCGCAGGCGTTTGCCATCTGCTCCGGCGAGCCGCCCTCGAGATGCACCAGCGCCGGTGCGGCCATGGCGGCAGCTGAGCCTATCTCGGCCTGGCAGCCGCCCTCCGCGCCGGATATGGAGGCCTTGGCGGCGAGTACCATGCCGAAGCCTGCCGCAACATACATCGCCTCGACCAGTTTGTCCTCACCGGAGCCGAAGCGGCGCGCATACGGCAGCAGCACCGCCGGCATGACGCCGCAGGCGCCCGCCGTGGGAGCTGCGACTATGCGCTTCATGCAGGCGTTGCACTCGCCCATTCTCAGCGCCCCGGCTATGACCTCGCTGACGAAGTCGCCGCAGAGCGCGCTGCCGGAGGCGGCGTATGCCGCCATTTTGGCGCCGTCGCCGCCGGAGAGGCCGCTGTGCGACACGTCGCCGCCGGAATAGCTCTCGTCCGCCTGGCGCATGGCCGCGAGCATTCGGCGCATTTTCTCAAGCGACTGGGAGCGCTCTATCCCCTGGCGCTCGCAGTCCGACACAAGTATATTTTCCCAGAGCGGCAGGCCGGACTGCTCCGTGTCCCGCAGCATCTGTTCTATAGAGGAAAAGTCTATCACAGCTGTGCCTCCGTTTCGGGCGCGTACTGCGTCACCCTGAGTATGCCGGGCAGGGCGCGGATCTCGTCCGCCGCATCCGGCTCGATTTTCTGGTCGCACTCTATGACCATGACCGCGCTGCCGCCGCGTCCGCCGCGGTTGAGCTGCAGAGTAGCCACGTTGAGGCCGCGCCTCGCGAGCACGGCGGTGACCTGACTGACGCAGCCGGGCTTATCCGTGTTGTGGACAACAAGCGTCGGCAGCTCGCCGGAGAACTCGGTGGAGAGGCCGTCGACAGAAAACACCTTTATTCTGCCGCCGCCCGGCGACGAGGC
>CALWXY010000136.1 GCA_944385595.1 uncultured Oscillospiraceae bacterium | reverse complement strand
GGCGCAGCGCGAGGAATTCCCCATGGCGATGGACGCCCTCGCCGAGAGCGTGCAGCGGGGCGAGTTCACGCCGTTCATGCTGCTGGAGAACGGCCGCCCGCGCGACTTCTCGTTCATGGCGATAGGTCAGTACGGCTCCGCCGCCGAGGGGGAGACCTTTGACGACTTCTCAAGCCTCGTCGAGGGCTTCTACCTCAAGCGCGACAAAGTCGACCGCATGAACCGCCGCTCCCACGAGCTGCGGCGCGACGTCAAAAACCGCACGGAGCGCCTGCGGCGCAAGCTGTCCGCCCAGCGCGAGGAGCTGCAGAAGACCGCCGGCCGCGAGACGCTCAAGCGCTCCGGCGACCTGATAACCTCGAATATGTACCGCGTCAAAAAAGGCGACAGAGTCCTTGAGACCGAGGACTTCTACGAGGAGGACATGCCTCTGGTGCGCATAGAGCTGGATCCGCTGCACACGCCGCAGCAGAACGCCGCCGATTACTACAAGGCCTACAACAAGGCCAAGGCCGCCGAGGAGCACCTCACGGCGCTGATAGCCTCCGGCGAGCGGGAGCTGGACTACCTTGAGAGCGTCATGGACGAGATAGAGCGCGCCGAGGGCGAGTCCGACCTCGTCGAGATACGCCGCGAGCTGACAGAGCAGGGCTACCTGCGCCGCGCTCCGGGCGCGAAAAAACAGAAGGAGAGCACCGCTCCGCCGCGCCGCTTTGTGTCTGATACGGGTATGGAGATACTCGTCGGGCGCAACAACGCCCAGAACGACAGGCTCACGACCCGCGACGCCCGCAGAACGGACGTGTGGCTGCACACGCAGAAAGTGCATGGCAGCCACGTCATAATCTCCTGCGGCGGGGCCGAGCCGGATGAGACTACGCTCATGCAGGCGGCCTCGCTCGCAGTGCTGTATTCCCAGGCGCGCGGCGGAGGCAAAACCCCCGTCGACTACACCCAGGTCAGATTTGTGAAAAAGCCGTCCGGCTCCATGCCGGGCAAGGTGATATACACCGACTACCGCACGGTCATGGCCGAGGCGGACGAGGCGCTCGCCGAGCGCCTCGCCGTGAAGAAATGAAGCTCACAGCTCAAGCGCGCGGCAGAGCATGAGCGCCGCCTCCGCTCTGGTGAGCACGGGCAGCTCCGCCTCGCCGGAGACGATGACGCCGTTGGCCTCGAGGTTCATCACCGACTGCGCCGCCCACTCCGGCACGGTGTCGGAGCAGCTGAGATAGCCCACGTCGCCGACGCCGAGGATGTTGCTGAGCATGACGGTGGCCTCCGCGCCGCTGATTCCGCGCGACGGCTCGAACACGGCGCCGTCGGCGGTGCTTATGCCGCTTATCGCGCCGCACATCAGGGCGGTGGAGACGTAGGGGCGCATCCAGGCGTCGATTTCTTCGTCGTCGGCAAAGCCGGTGCGCTGCACGCCGGAGAGCAGGTCGACCTCCGCGAGCTTCATGCACATGGCGAGGAACTCGCCGCGCGTGACCTCCTCGTCGGGGGAGAAGACGTAGTCTCCGCCGAGGCACTCGCCGATGAATATGCCCTCCTCAGCCAGCCGCGCCGCGGCATAGGCCGCGCCGCTGCCGTCCATGTCGGAGTAGCATACGTCGGACTTGGGCTTGTCGATGCTGATGATGACTGTCGCCTCGTGTGAGACGTTGCCGCTCGCGTCGGTGGCCTTGTAGCCGAAGTAGTCCTTGCCGCGCTTGCCCTCGCCGGGGGTGTAGACGAAGCTGCCGTCAGGCTCAAGCTCCAGCTCGCCCTTGATGGGCGGGGTGCTGATTTCAAAGGTGAGCTCCTCGCCGTCGGGGTCGACGGCTGAGAGCGAACCGCTCACGGATGTCTCGCGGTAGGTGCGTATCTCCATGTTCTCGGCCACGGGGGCCATGTTGTCGGCCGAGGCGGCGGCCGCCGTGAAAAGCATGAGCGCCGACGCCAGAGAGAGCGACAGCGCGGTATGCAGCTTTTTCATGTGAATACCTCCCTCAGTTTCGTTTCTGTGCCACTAGCTTTGACGAAATTTTGGGGAAATATACGACTTAAAAAGCCGCCGCCGCGCCGGACAAATATTTACATTTTTGTAACCAAGTTTGATATACCAGGTGTTAATATACCGAAGTAAAAAAACCCCGCCAAACGGCGGGGAAAAATACTGTGCATGTCAAAAGAAATTGATGGATGCCAAAATGAAGGGGCATCCTCGCATAAAAAACAAAACCGAAGCCCAGCGCAGCGGGTTCGGTTTTGAAAAGGAGAAGCAAGGGAGCGGGCGCACGGCGCTTTTTGTGCCAAGGGCATAAAAAAGCGTCGGAGCAAAGCGGACTTTGCTTCGACGTACGACCCTTCTGGGTCGCGCCGCGAGTGCGGCGAAACCGCGCAGGGGCGGCTCCGCTGCCCCGAGCATTTGAAATTCCCCCGGATGCCAAAATGAAGGGGCATCCTTTCGGATGCCCCTTCATTTTGGTGCGAGAGATGGGACTTGAACCCACACGTCGGTTGACACACGCCCCTCAAACGTGCCTGTCTACCTGTTCCAGCACTCTCGCATATTCGGCTCATCGCTGAGCGCTAGTGTATTATAGCAAATCCACGCGAAAAGTCAAGAGTTTTTGGAAAATTTTTTTAAAAAATTATGGAGGAGAGTATGTTCGGATACGTCATAGCAAACAGAGAGGCGCTGACCGCGGAGCAGCGCGAGAGATATAAGGCCTATTACTGCGGCGTCTGCCGCGCGCTGACGAAGAACTACGGCCCGCTCTCCGGCGGCATACTCAGCTACGACATGGCCTTTCTGGTGCTGGTGCTCACCTCGCTGTACGAGCCGGAGACGCGCGAGGGCAGCGAGAGGTGCAAGCCGCATCCGCTGCAAGAGCACAAATACCTGGAGAACATATTCACAGCCTACGCCGCCGACCTCAGCATACTGCTCGCCTACCACAAGGCCGCCGACGACTGGCGCGACGAGAAGAAGCTCTCGGCAAAGGCGCTGATGTCGGCGCTCAGAAAGCCATACGAGTCGGCCTCAGCGAAGCTGCCGCGCCAGACCGCGGCCATTGAGAAGTGCATGGACGGCCTCTCAAAGCTGGAGGACATGAACGTCTGCGACCCGGACGCCGCGGCAAAGTGCTTCGGCGAGCTCATGCGCGAGCTGTTCGTCTGGCGGGAGGACAACTGGGCGCCCACCCTCGGCGCCATGGGCGACGCGCTCGGCCAGTTCGTCTACGTCCTCGACGCTTTCGTGGACTTGAAGAGCGATTTGAAGCACGGGCGCTACAACCCGCTGAGCGACATGCGCCGCCGCGGCAGCACCGACGAGGACTTGAAGGCCGTGCTCACCATGCTGATAGGGGAGTGCGCCGTGAATTTTGAGCGCCTGCCGCTGATAGATGATATTGACATTATGAGAAATATCATTTATTCTGGTGTGTGGACAAAATTTCCGCTTGGCGCGGGCAAGACAAAAGACAAGGGAGGCGAGAGCGGAAATGATAAATGACCCCTACAAAGTCCTCGGCGTCTCGCCGGACGCCTCGGACGAGGAGATTAAGAAGGCATACCGCCGCCTCGCCAAGAAGTATCACCCGGATCTGCACCCCGGCGACCCCGAGGCGCAGCGCAAAATGAACGAGATAAACGCCGCCTACGACCAGATTAAAAACCCCCAGCAGAACCAGGGCAGCCAGTACGGCTACGGCTCGCAGCAGCAGTACGGCTACGGCGGCTTCTACGGCCAGCAGTACGGCTACGGCGGCCAGAGCCAGACCGACGAGGAGCCCACCGGCGTGCGCGCGGCGGAGAACTATATCAGAGTCGGCTACTTCGCCCAGGCCATCAATGCGCTCGACAGCGTCCAGCCCCAGAGCCGCACGGCTCGCTGGTACTACCTCAGCGCCTACGCCAGCCTCCAGCTCGGCAACCGCATCAGAGCGCTCGAGCACGCGCGCCGCGCCTGCAGCATGGAGCCGAACAACTATAATTACAGCCAGCTGCTCGATTTGATTCAAAACGGCGGCAACATGTACCAGAACATGGGCCGCGGCTTCACCATACAGACCGGCGGCGTCGGTTCGCTGTGCATGAGCCTGCTCATGGCGCAGCTGTTCTGCCGGTTCTGCTTCTGCTGCTGAACATCCTCCGCGGGGCGAAAGCTCCGCGGAGCCTTGATTTGTGGGCAAAATCCGGCAAAAAGCTCTTGCAATGGCAGCGGAAGAGTGGTATAATCCGATAGTAAGTTTGTATTTGTGTTGTCAGAGTGGGTCAAAGCCCACTCTTTTTGTTGAGCTGACAGCCCCGCTTAAAATTGTTTCAACGGAGGATGGTTTGCAGATGAGCAGGCTCACCGATAAAATCCGGGCTATGGCCGAGCCCGTAGCCGCCAAGCGCGGCTGTGATATTTGGGACGTCGAATACGTCAAGGAGGCCGGACAGTGGTTCCTGCGCGTCTACGTCGACAAGGGCGACGAGCCCGTCTCCATAGACGACTGCGAGGGCATCAGCCGCGAGCTCGATAAAATGCTCGACGAGGCCGACCCCATCGCCGAGAGCTATGTGTTCGAGGTGTCGTCCGCCGGAGCGGAGCGCCAGCTCAAGCGCCCCGGAGACTTCGAGCGCTTCATGGGCAGCGAGATTGAGTTGAGGCTGTATAAGCCGGAGAACGGCGTCAAGGCCTACGTCGGCCGCCTCGCCGGCTACGACGGCGGCGACGTCGCCATGGAAATCGGCGGCGAGGAGCGCAAATTCGAGAAAAAACAAATCGCGGCAGTCAGGCTGCACGTCACATTCTGAGCCGGCAAGGCCGATTATTGATTGGAGGAAAAGACAAAATGAACGCAGATTTCTTCGCGGCGATAGAGGATATAGAGCGGGAGAAGGGCATCCCCCGCGAGTATATGTACGATAAAATAAACCAGGCCATGCTCGCCGCGTTCAAAAAGGATAACCCCGAGTCGGCGGATAACGTCTTCGTCGAGATGAACGAGGAGAAGAAGAAAATCAACATGTACGTCCAGATGAAGGTCGTCGAGGAGATAGAGGATCCCGGCACCGAGATTCTGCTCGACACCGCCCTCCGCTACAATAAAAAGGCCAAGGTCGGCGCCGTCGTCAACGTCCCCGTCGAGACCAAGAAGTTCGGACGCATCGCCGCCCAGGCCGCGAAGCAGGTCATCATCCAGGGCATACGCGAGGCCGAGCGCGGTATGATTTATGACGAGTTCACCTCCAAGGAGCATGAGATACTCACCGGCGTCGTCTCCAAAATAGAGCCGCGCACCGGCAGCGCCTCCATCAAAATCAGCTCCAACAGCGAGTTCACCGAGGCCATGCTCGCCGCCAACGAGCAGATTAAGACCGAGCAGCTCACCGAGGGCGACAGGATAAAGGTCTACGTCGTCGAGGTGCGCAAATCCACCCGCGGCCCGCAGGTGCTCATTTCGAGAACCCACCCCGGCCTCGTGAAGCGCCTCTTCGAGCTTGAGGTGCCCGAGATTTTCGACGGCACCGTCGAAATCCGCTCCATAGCCCGCGAGGCGGGCAGCCGCACCAAGATGGCGGTTTATTCCGGCGACCCCGAGATCGATCCCATCGGCGCCTGCGTCGGCCCCAAGGGCGGCCGCGTCGCCAGCATAGTCAACGAGCTCGGCGGCGAGAAAATCGACATCATCAAATACAGCGACGACCCCTGCGAGTACATCGCGGCGGCGCTGTCGCCGGCGGAGGTCATATCCGTCGAGCTGCTCGACGAGCCGAAGACCTGCCGCGTCATAGTGCCGGACGGCCAGCTCTCCCTCGCCATAGGCAAGGAGGGGCAGAACGCGCGTCTGGCGGCGAAGATAACCGGTTATAAAATCGATATCAAGCCCGAGAGCGAGGCCTGAATATAGAGGGAGGTGGCCAGAGTGCCCAAGAAGATTCCCATGCGGCAGTGCACCGGCTGCCGGGAGATGAAGCCCAAGCGCGAGCTCATCCGCGTTGTCCGCGCGCCGGACGGCGGCATATCGCTCGACTTCAAGGGCAAGGCGCCGGGCCGCGGCGCCTATGTGTGCAGAGACATGCAGTGCCTCAAAAAAGCCATCAAATCGCGGGCGCTGGAGCGCGCTTTCGACGTGCCCATCCCGCAGGAGGTATACGACGCGCTCACCGCGCAGATGGAGGTGGGCGGCGATGAGTGAGGATAACTCCAAAGCGCTCGGCTGCCTCGGACTCGCCATGAAGGCGGGACTGCTCGTCACCGGCGAGCAGAACACCGGCGCGTCCGTCCACGGCGGCGCGGCGAAGCTCATAGTCCTCGCGAGCGACGCGTCGGAGAACGCGCAGCGGCGCGCGAGGGGCTTTTCGGCGAGCAGCGGAGTGCCGCTGGTCGAGAGCCCGATGAGCAAGGCGGAGATAGCCGCCGCCACAGGCAGGAGCGGCTGCTCCATGGCCGCATTTCACGACGCGGGGCTGGCCCTGCGCTTCTGCACCGACATCGGCGTCGAGGACGCCGCGCTGCTGCAGCGCCTCGCGGAGATTGCGGAGCACGTGAAAAAGAGCGGCAAAGCGAACAAAATCGGCAAGAGGAGGAAGAGCGTATGAATAAATACAGGGTGCATGAGGTGGCCAAGGACTTTAAGATGACCTCCAAGACCATAACCCAGATACTCACGGATTACGCCACCACGCCCAAAAACCATATGCAGGTACTGGAAGAGCCGGAGCTCGACCTTATATTTGAATATCTCACCCAGCACAACCAGATAGGGAGCATAGCCGAGGTGTTTGCCGACAGCGCACCGGCGCCCGAGAAGAAGGAGCCGGAGCAGCCGAAGCCCCAGCAGCCCGCCCAGCCGGAGCAATCCCAGCCGCAGGCCGCAAAGCCTCAGCAGCCCGCTCAGCCGCAGCCGCAGCCTCAGCAGCCGCAGCGCAAGCCTCAGGCTCAACAGAGTGCGCCACAGCCCAAGCGCGTGCCTGAAAAGCGCGTCATCGATACCCGCGGCTCCGCCGCCACGAACCTCGACAAATACGACGAGAAGTTCGATAACCTCGCGGGCGACAAGGCTCAGAATATGCGCAGCGGCAAGGAGAAGTTCACCAATAAGAGCAAATCCCGCCAGCAGCAGAACATGAGCGCCAAACGCCGCCAGGAGGAGCGCGATAGACAGCAGCGCCAGTTCTTCGAGCTTGCGAAGAAGGCGCCCGTCAAGGTCTCCATCCCCGACGAGATCTCCGTCGGCGAGCTCGCCAGCCGTATGAAGAAGAGCGGCGCCGAGGTCGTCAAAAAGCTGGTCGGCATGGGCATGTTCGTCTCCGTCTCGGAGATAATAGATTACGACACCGCCGCCCTCGTCGCGATGGAGCTCGGCTGCAAGGTCGAGAAGGAGGTCGTCGTCACCGTCGAGGAGCGCCTCATAGACGACCACGAGGATAAGCCGGAGGATCTCGTGCCCCGCGCGCCTGTCGTCGTCGTCATGGGTCACGTCGACCACGGCAAGACCAGCCTGCTCGACTATATCCGCCGCGCAAACGTCGCGAGCGGCGAGGCCGGCGGCATCACCCAGCACATAGGCGCCTACCGCGTCGAGATAAACGGCAGCCCCATCACCTTCCTCGATACGCCGGGCCACGAGGCCTTCACTTCCATGCGCGCCCGCGGCGCCATGGTCACCGATATAGCCATACTCGTCGTCGCCGCGGACGACGGCATCATGCCGCAGACCATAGAGTCGATCAACCACGCCAAGGCCGCAGGTATTCCTATAGTCGTCGCCATCAACAAGATGGACACCGTCGGCGCCAACCCCGACCGCATCAAGCAGCAGCTCACCGAGTACGACCTCGTCAGCGAGGAGTGGGGCGGCGATACCATCGTCTGCCCGATATCCGCCAAAACCGGCATGGGCATAGACAACCTGCTCGAGAACCTCGTACTGCTCGCCGAGGTCCAGGAGCTCAAGGCCAACCCCAACCGCGCCGCCAAGGGCACCGTCATCGAGGCGCGGCTCGACAGAGGCCGCGGCCCCATTATGACCGTCCTCGTCCAGAACGGCACGCTCCACCAGGGCGACATCATCATCGCTGGTACGGCTGTCGGCAGAGTCAGAGTCATGACCAACGACAAGGGCGAGCGCGTCGAGTCCGCAGGCCCGTCCATCCCGGTTGAGATTACCGGTATGTCCGAGGTGCCCCTCGCGGGCGACGTGTTCAACGCCGTCGACGATGAGCGTATGGCGCGTGAGCTGGTCGAAGAGCGCAAGCAGAACAAGAAAAACGAGACTCTCGGCGTTGCCAAGAAGGTCTCGCTCGAGGATCTCTTCGCCCAGATTGACGCGGGCGAGATTAAAGACCTCAATATCATAGTCAAGGCTGACGTCCAGGGCAGCGCCGTGGCGGTCAAAGCCAGCCTCGAGAAGCTCTCCAACGATGAGGTCCGCGTCAAGGTCATCCACTCCGGCGTCGGCGCCATCAACGAGTCCGACTTCATGCTCGCCG
Source organism: uncultured Oscillospiraceae bacterium (assembly GCA_944385595.1). Taxonomy (GTDB): domain Bacteria; phylum Bacillota; class Clostridia; order Oscillospirales; family Oscillospiraceae; genus Heteroscillospira. The sequence goes on along the minus strand of CALWXY010000136.1, from coordinate 21,207 downwards.
CGACCAGCGGCGCAATCGTGGTCGGCTTCAACGTCCGTCCGGACAATGCCGCCCGTGAGAATGCCACCCGCGCGAACGTCGATATCCGCCTCTACCGCGTCATCTACGACTGCATCGGCGAGATCGAGGCCGCCATGAAGGGCATGCTCGCGCCGAAGTACAAGGAGGTCATCATAGGTCACGCCGAGGTGCGCCAGGTCTACAAGGTCTCCAAGATTGGCACCGTCTGCGGCTGCTACGTCACCGACGGCAAGATTGTCCGCAACTGTGACGTGCGCGTGAACCGCGACAATATCGTCATCCACGAGGGCCACCTCGCCTCTCTGCGCCGCTTCAAGGACGACGTCAAGGAGGTCGCCTCCGGCTACGAGTGCGGCATGCAGGTCGAGAAGTTCAACGATATCAAAGAGGGCGACGTCATCGAGTGCTTCGTGATGGAGGAAATCAAACAATAGCCGCCGTTAGCGGCCGTATAGCGACGGGCGCGGCAACGCGCCCGTCTTACTACTAAGGGAGGATTTTTATGGCTTCCAACAGAATGGGCAGAACCAACGACGATATCCAGTTCGCCCTCAGCAGCATTTTGAGAAATATCAAGGACCCGCGCGTGAACCAGGGTCTCATCAGCATCACCCGCGTCGAGGCGACGGGTGACCTGCGTTACGCGAAGGTCTACGTCAGCGTGCTCGGCCTCAAGGACGCAAAAGAGTTCATGAAGGGCCTGCGCTCCGCCGCGGGCTATATCCGCCGCGAGCTGGGCGCGAGCCTCTCGCTGCGCTACACGCCGGAGCTGGTGTTCGAGCTGGACACCTCCATAGAGCACGGCAGCCATATAAACGAGATAATCAGCCGTCTCGAGCGGGGTGAGCGCGATGAGTGAGCTGCTCACCGTGCGCGAGTGCGCGGATTTCATCCGCTCGCGCGATAACTTCCTCATAATGAGCCACTGCCGCCCGGACGGCGACACAGTCGGCAGCGCGTCGGCGCTGTGCCTCATACTACGCGCCATGGGCAAGACGGCCTGCCTCATGCCGAACCCGGAGATAACCAGCCGCTACGCCCGCTTTGTCGAGGGGCTTGAGCCGCCGGAGGGGTTCGTGTGCGAGACGCTCACGGCTGTCGACCTCGCGGCGGACACGATGTTCCCCGTCGGCTTCGCCGGGGGCGAGGTGGAGCTGTGCATTGACCACCACGGCTCCAACAGCCGCTACGCGAAGCGCCTGCTGCTAAAGCCCGAGAAGGCCGCCTGCGGCGAGATAGTGCTCGAGCTTGCAAACGAGCTTGGCGTGAAGCTGGACAAGGAGATGGCCGACAGGCTCTACGCCGCCGTCTCGACGGACACCGGCTGCTTCCTCTACCGCAACACTACGGCGGACACCCACCGCGCCGCCGCCGAGCTGATTGACGCCGGCGCGGACTACGGCGGGCTGAACGTCCGCCTGTTCCGCAAGGTCTCGCCCGCGAGACTGAAGCTGGAGGGGCTTATCTACTCCGCCATGCGCCAGTATTTCGACGGGCGCGTGACCGTCGCCTTCGTGACGCTCGACATGATGCGCGAGTCCGGCGCGACGGAAAACGACTGCGACGACCTCGCCTCCCTCGCCGGGAGAGTGGAGGGCTCGTCCTGCAGCGCCACCATACGCGAGAAGGCGCCGGGCCTGTGCAAGATATCGCTGCGCAGCAGCTTCGACGTGAATTCCAGCGACGTATGCGCCAAATTCGGCGGCGGCGGTCACCCGATGGCTGCGGGCTGCGCCATGAGCTGCGCGCCGGAGGAGGCCGCGGAGCGCCTCGTCGCCGCCATAATTGAGGAATGGAAGCATTGAACGGGATACTGCTTGTCGATAAGCCCGCCGACTGGACGAGCCACGACGTCGTGGCGAAGCTGCGCGGACTGCTGCGCGAGCGGCGCATAGGCCACTCCGGCACCCTCGACCCGATGGCGACGGGGCTGCTCGTCGTGTTCGTGGGCAAGGCCACCAAGGCCGTCGAGTTCGCGGAGGCCGACAGAAAGCGCTACATAGCCGGGCTGCGGCTCGGCCTTGCGACCGATACGCAGGACACGAGCGGCAGAGTGCTCGCAGAGCGCGAGGCGGATATATCGCCGGACGCGCTGGATGCTGCGCTCGCACGCTTTCGCGGCGAGATAAGCCAGGTGCCGCCGATGTACTCCGCCGTCAAGGTCGGTGGGCAGCGCCTGTATAAAATGGCGCGGCGCGGCGAGGAGATAGAGCGCGCGGCGCGGCGCATCACCATCCACCGCCTTGAGCTTGTCGGGCGGGAAGAGAATGGCGATGTGCTGCTCGACGTCGAGTGCTCAAAAGGCACATATATCCGCACGCTGTGCAGCGACATAGGCGAGAGCCTCGGCTGCGGCGGCTGCATGTCGTCGCTGCGGCGCGTCGCCGCGGGGGCCTTCTCCGTTCACGAGGCGCACAGCCTCGAGGAGATAGAGCGCGCCGCCGCCGATGGCTCGGCGGTGAGCCTGCTGCGCCCGGTCTCGTCGCTGTTTGCGGCGCTGCCGGAGCACGTCCTCGATGCTGCCACGGAGCGGCTGTGCCGCAACGGCGTCGCGCTAGACGCCGCCGTGCCGGACGGCGACTACCGCGTCCTCTCCGCGGGCGGTGACTTCCTCATGCTCGGCAGAGCGGAAAACGGTCATATGCGCTCGATAAAGAACTTTTTCTGAGGTCGATGAAATGAAGAGAACTGCCATAGCCCTCGGCTTTTTCGACGGACTGCACCTCGGCCACGCCGAGCTGATAAGGCGCACCTCGCAGCGCGCCTCGGAGATAGGCGCGGAGCCGACGGTGCTCACCTTCGACGCCCACCCCGACACCTTTGTCACACACAAGGAAGTCCTGCTGCTCACCAGCAGCGAGGAGCGCGCGGACATCATCCGCCGCCTGTTCGGGGTGGAGAACGTGCTGTTCATCCACTTCAGCGAGGAGGTCATGCGCATGCCGTGGCGCGACTTCCTCGACTCGCTGCGCTCCGAGCTCGGCGCGGTGCACCTCGTCGTGGGGCACGACTTCCGCTTCGGCTACCGCGGCGAGGGCAGCGCCGAGCTGCTGCAGCGCTACTGCGCGGAGAACGGCATGGGCAGCGACATCATCGCCCCCGTCAAGGTCGACGGTGAGACTGTCAGCTCCACGCGCATACGCAAGCTCGTGCTGCGCGGGGATATGGAGGCGGCGACGCGCCTGCTGGGACATCCCCACGAGCTGAGCGACACCGTGCGCTACGGCTACAAGCTGGGGCGCAAAATGGGCACGCCCACCATCAATATGCGCGTGCCGGAGCACGTCATCGTCCCGCGCTACGGCGTCTACGCCACGCGGGTGTTCTTCGGCGACGAGGAGCACATAGCCGTCACCAACGTCGGCGTGCGGCCCACCTTCCACAACGGCACCGAGCCGTCGGTGGAGAGCTACATACTCGACTACTCCGGCAACCTATACGGACGCAAAGTCCGCGTCGAGTTCCACAGCTTCATAAGACCCGAGCGCCGCTTCGACGGCGCCGAGCAGCTGAGAGCACAGATTGCCGAGGACGAGCTGAACGTCCGGAAATATTTTGACAGATTGTAAAAATTTCTGCGCCGCCTGCGATACTATTGAAGAATCGCGGCGGCGCAGTTATAATATAGTCAGGCTTTTAAAAGGAGAGATTCGATGCTGACCACGGCTCCCGCCCTGCGCCTCTGCGGCGCGGACGAGCTCGATATAGAGAAAACCTTTGAGTGCGGCCAGTGCTTCCGATGGAACAAATGCCCCGACGGGGCCTACGAGGGCGTCGCCCTCGGGCGCTTTGCCCGGCTCTGGTACGAAAACGGCGCGGTGTACATCTCCGCCCCGGAGAGCGACGGGGCGCTCTGGCGCGAATACTTCGACCTCGACCTCGACTACGCCGCAGTCTCCGAGCCGTTTTGCGACGGCGGCTACATGGAGCGCTGCGTCGAGTTCGGGCGCGGCATACGCATACTCCGCCAGGACAGATGGGAGGCCCTGTGCAGCTTCATCATCTCACAGTGCAACAATATCCCGAGGATAAAAAAGATAGTCGAGACCCTCTGCCGCCTCTACGGCGACGAGATTGAGACGCCATCCGGCACACACTACGCATTCCCGCCCGCCGAGCGCATAGCGCTGCTCGACGAGGCCGCCCTCGCGCCGCTGCGCTCCGGCTACCGCGCGCCGTATATCATAGCAGCCGCCCGGGAGATAGTGAACGGCACGCTCAGCTTCGCCGAGCTGGACGCGATGACCTGCACCGAGGCCGTCCGCCGCGTCCGCAAGCTCTACGGCGTGGGCGAAAAGGTCGCGAACTGCTTCATCCTCTTCGGCCTGCACAAGATGGAGGCCTTTCCCATAGACGTCTGGATGAAGCGCGCGCTCAAGGAGCACTTCCCAAAGGACTTCGACCCCGCCGCCGCCTTCGGCGACTACGCGGGCCTTGCACAGCAGTACATATTCTATAATGCGAGAAGCGGAGACAAATAATGAGCATTTTCAGGCACACCATACTCCCCATGTACACGGACTACAACTGCAATGCCTCCCCCGCGGAGCTGGCGAGGATGATTATAGGCGACACGCTGCTGCAAATCGACGCCGACGGCATACCGCGCCTCCGGCTGATTACGGAGAAGCACTCGGTGTGGATGGTCGATAAATTTGCCCTCAGCCAGAGCCGCTCCATTCCCTGGGGCAGCGAGCTGGAGATAGACATAGCGCCCAGAGCGGAAAAGGGCGTCCGCATATACTACTCATCCGAGCTGAAAATCGGCGGCGAGCCGGTCGGCACGGCGCAGCTCAGCTTTTTCGCCGTCGACTACGACGAGCGTCGCGTCATGCGCCTCTCGGAGCTGAGCGGTATGTGGAATGAGCCGGCGCAGCCCGGCAAAGCAATGCCGCGCGCGGCCTTCCGCGGCGACATGCAGATTGCGGGCTCAGAGCGCGTCAGATGGTCGGACTGCGACTCAAACCACCACTTCACCAGCCCCAAATACCTCGACCTCGTCTGCGACTTCACGGATTTCTGGGGCGGGGAGGAGCGCGTGTGCTCCTATATGCAGGTCGACTACGTCTCCGAGTGCCGCCCCGGCGAGGAGCTGCGCATACTTCGCGCCGGCGACGGCGAGTCCGTGTTCGTCCGCGGCGAACACTCCGACGGCTCCACGGCCTTCGACGCCGTGTGCCGATATAGTTAGAAATGGTGTTGACACAGGATTAGACGGGTAGTAAAATAGATAAAATAATACAGAAAATTTGTGTGAGGTGCTATATGGAGAGAAAAAAATATCTTGACCGCTTCGTCGGCGAGGGCCTTACCTTCGACGATGTGCTTCTCGTCCCGGCTGAGAGCAATGTGCTCCCGGCGGACATCGACGTCAGCACTCGCCTGACAAGGAAAATCAAGCTCAATATCCCGCTCATGAGCTCGGCTATGGACACAGTCACCGAGCACCGCATGGCCGTCGCCATGGCGCGCGAGGGCGGCATAGGCGTCATACATAAGAACATGAGCATCGACGAGCAGGTCGAGCAGGTCGACGTCGTCAAGCGCAGCGAGAACGGAGTCATCACAAACCCCTTCTCTCTCAGCAAGGACAACACCCTCGCCGACGCCGACGCGCTCATGGCCAAGTTCCGCATCTCCGGCGTCCCCATAGTGGACGAGAATAAACGGCTCATAGGCATCATCACCAACCGCGATATGAAGTTCGAGGAGGACATGACCAAGCGCATCGAGGAGGCCATGACGAAGGACAACCTCGTCACCGGCCGCGAGGGCACCACCCTCGACGAGGCAAAGAAAATTCTCCTCAAGCACAAGATAGAAAAGCTCCCGATAGTCGACGACCAGTTCCGTCTCAAAGGCCTCATCACTATTAAAGATATAGAAAAAGCCCTGACCTACCCGAACTCCGCCAAGGACAGCGCGGGCCGCCTGCTCTGCGCCGCCGCCATAGGCGTCACCCGCGACATGCTCGACAGAGCCGGTGCGCTCGTCGCCGCCGGAGTCGACGTGCTGGTGCTCGACAGCGCCCACGGCCACTCCCACAACATCATGGCCGCCGTCGAGAAGGTCAAAAACGCCTTCCCCGACGTCCAGCTCGTCGCCGGCAACGTCGCCACCGCCGAGGCCACCGAGGCCCTCATCAAGTGCGGCGCCGACTGCGTCAAGGTCGGCATAGGCCCCGGCTCCATATGCACCACCCGCGTCGTCGCCGGTATAGGCGTCCCGCAGATCACCGCCATCCTCGACTGCGCCGAGATGGCCGATAAATACGACATCCCCATCATCGCCGACGGCGGCATCAAGTACTCCGGCGACATCGTCAAGGCCATAGCTGCCGGCGGCAGCGTCGTCATGCTCGGCTCCATGCTCGCGGGCTGCGAGGAGAGCCCCGGAGAGCTTGAAATCTTCCAGGGCCGCCAGTTCAAGGTCTACCGCGGCATGGGCAGCCTCGCCGCCATGGCCCACGGCTCCAAGGACAGATACTTCCAGGAGGGCAACAAAAAGCTGGTGCCCGAGGGCGTCGAGGGCCGCGTGGCCTTCAAGGGCGCCGTCTCCGAGACGGTGTACCAGATGCTCGGCGGCCTTCGCTCCGGCATGGGCTACTGTGGTGCCGGCTGCATAGAGAAGCTCCGCTCTGAGAGCCGCTTCGTCCGCATCACCTCCGCCGGCCTCAAGGAGAGCCACCCGCACGATATATACATCACCAAAGAGGCGCCGAACTACTCTTTCAACAATATGTGAGTCGGCACAATAGAGCTAAAGCCGGAGCGCCGCTCCGGCTTTAGCTTTTTAACGAATTTGAACGAATTGGAAACTTTTCGCCCCCTCGCCCCGTCTCACCCCCATGCGCCTTGATTCTGACGGAGCAAGTTGGTATAATAACGTGTTGAATGACGCAGAAAGGCGGTCAAATCAATGGACGACATACAGCGCTTCCTCGATATGCTCGCCGACAGCTCGAATGTCGTGTTCTTCGGCGGAGCCGGAGTGAGCACGGAATCGGGCATACCGGACTTCCGCAGCGTCGACGGGCTGTATAATCAGAAATACGACCATCCCCCGGAGGAGATGCTCAGCCACAGCTTTTTCATGGCGCACCCGGAGGAGTTTTACAGATTCTACCGCGACAAGCTCATAGTCCGGGGCGTCCAGCCGAACGTGACGCACATAAAGCTCGCTCAGCTTGAGCGCGAGGGGCGGCTCAAGGCCGTCATCACCCAGAATATCGACGGGCTGCACCAGCTCGCGGGCAGCAAAAACGTCCTTGAGCTGCACGGCAGCACGCGCCGCTGCTACTGTATGCGCTGCGGCGCCGAGTACGGCGAGGAGGCCATATCGGAGAGCGAGGGCGTGCCCCGCTGCTCCTGCGGCGGCATCATCCGGCCGGACGTCGTGCTGTACGAGGAGGGGCTGTCGAGCGCCGTCCTCGCCGCGGCGGTGCGCCATATCCGCGAGGCGGACATGCTCATAGTCGGCGGCACCAGCCTTGTGGTGTACCCCGCCGCCGGACTGATAGATTACTACAGGGGACACAGGCTCGTCCTCATAAACCGCGGCGCCACGCCGCTGGATTCGCGGGCCGATTTGGTGCTGAGATGCTCAATCGGCTCGGTATTTGAAAAAATAGATGTGGAGGCAGGGAATGAGAACTGACGTTCTTGGCGTCGGCTACGACGACCTCACCATGCCGGAGGCCGTGTCGGCGGCGCTCGGGCTGATGCAGGGGCGAAACGGCGCCTATGCGGTGACCCCCAACCCGGAAATAGTTATGCTCGCGCAGGAGAACCCGCTGCTGCGCGACGCCATAGAGGACGCCTCGCTCGTCCTCGCCGACGGAATCGGCGTCATATACGGCGCGAGAATACTCGGCCGCCCGCTCAAGGCGCGCCTGCCGGGCATAGACTTTGCCGACGCCGTCATGGGCGAGATGGCAAAGCGCTCGATGAGCGTGTTCCTCCTTGGAGCGAAGCCCGGCGTCGCCGAGCAGGCCGCGGAGCGGCTCATGGCACGGCACCCCGGCCTCGTCATAGCAGGAACTAACGACGGCTATTTCAAAGACGACGCGCCCATAATAGAGAAGATAAACGCCGTCTCGCCGGATCTGCTGCTGGTGTGCCTCGGCGCGCCGAAGCAGGAGCTGTGGATGCAGAAGAACGCACAGCGCCTCTCCGTCGGCCTGATGGCGGGCCTCGGCGGCGCGCTCGACGTGTTCGCCGGCAATGTCCAGCGCGCGCCGGAGCGCTGGCAGAAGCTGGGACTTGAGTGGATGTACAGGCTCATCAAGGAGCCGACCAGAGCAAAGCGCATGGTCAAGCTGCCGCTGTTCGTGCTCGCGGTCACCGGCCAGCGCATAAAGGGCAGGTGAGGGCATGAGCGGAAAACTGATAGTCCTCGAGGGGATAGACGGCAGCGGCAAGTCCACCCAGTACAAGCTGCTGTGCGAGCGCCTCGCCGCCGAGGGGCGCGAGTTCAAAAAGCTCGTGTTCCCGCGCTACGACAACGAGTCGTCGGCGCTGATACGCATGTACCTCGGCGGCGAGTTCGGCTCCGACCCGTCAGATGTGAACGCCTTCGCCGCCTCGAGCTTCTACTCGGTGGACAGATACGCCTCCTGGAAGACCGACTGGGGCGACTACTACCGCGCCGGCGGCCTGCTGCTGGCGGACAGATACACCAGCTCCAACGCCGTCCACCAGGGCTCGAAGCTGCCGCCGGAGCAGCGCGCCGCCTACTTCGACTGGCTTGAGGATTTCGAGTACAACAAGCTCGGCCTGCCAAAGCCCGACATGGTCATCTACCTGAACGTCGACGTCGAGACCTCGCTGAGCCGTATGCGCGAGCGCAGCGAAAAAACCGGCGCGCAGCGCGATATCCACGAGACCCACGCCGATTACCTCCGCCTCTGCACCCAGAGCGGAGCCGACGCCGCCAAGCGCTTCGGCTGGCGCAGGATAGACTGCGTCAAAAACGGCGCCATGCGCGGCATAGACGACATACACGGCGAGATTTATTCCGCCGTGGCCGGTATTTTAAGGTGAGAGCATGGATAAAAAAGAATTGAGAAAGCGCATACGCGCCGCCATACGCGGGCTGGACGCCGCCGAGCGCGAGCGCAGCGACGAGGCCGTGTTCCAAACCGTGAGCGCCCTGCCGGAGTTTCAGGCGGCGCGCACTGTGTTCGCCTATTTCAGCGTGAACGGCGAGGTCGATACGCACCGCCTCATCCGCGCCGCCGCGGAGAGCGGCAAGCGCATAGCGCTGCCGGTGGTTCTCGGCGACGGCGAGATGTACTTCGCCGCGGCGGACAGCGAGCTGATCACGGGGGCGTTTTACGGCATCCCCGAGCCGGGGCCGGACGCCGGGCGCGTGGAGCCGGAGAGCGGCGACATGATATTAGTGCCCGCCCTGTGCTTCGACAGACAGGGCTACCGCCTCGGCCAGGGCGGCGGATATTATGACCGCTGGCTGGAGCTCCACCCGGAGCTGTTCTCAGTGGGGCTGTGCCGCGAGCGCTTTCTGCAGGAGCGCGTGCCGCGCGAGGCGCACGACATGCGCGTGCGCTGCGTGGCCACCGAAAAAGAAGCGGCGAGGCCGTGAGGCCCCGCCAAGCTCTGAACAGGTCTGTTTCTGGCCGCCCGCGTTCAGCGGGCTATGTCTGAGCTCAGCAGCCGCAGCCGCAGCTGTTGTTGTCGCAGCCGCATCCGCAGCTGTTGTTGTTGCAGCAGCAGTTGTTGCCGCAGCTGTTGCCGCAGCCGTTGCAGCTGAAGAGGATGATGAGGATGATGATGAGCCAGAGGCAGCCTCCGTTATTACCGTAGAACATAGTGATCCCTTTCTCCGCGCTGTTGTTATAGAATAACAATCCCGAATCCCGCGCGGCGGATCGGGTATGTGCCGAAAGCCTCGACGGAGCTGGCGCCTTCCGCCCCGTCTGAGCCATACTATGCAGCCGCCCCCTAGGCGGTTACATCCAACTGATGTGAGGAGCAAACCGATGTCTGATAACCATGATGATATCTTCGACGAGTTCGATTGGGAGGAGCTTCTGAGAATGGCCTCCGAGCCGGATCACGGGCAGAAGCAGGAGCCTGAGCCGGAGCCGGAGAAGCCCGCAATGCCGGAGCTCACCCCGGAGCCGGAGCCCGCAGCGGAGCCGGAGCCGCTTCCGGAGCCGGAGCCCAGCCCCGCGCCCGAACCCATCCCGCAGCCGAAGCCCGCACCGAGGCCGGAGCCGAAAAAGCCCGAGCCGCTGCCGGAGATCCGCTGCGACGAGGATGAGGAAGAGGAGGAAGACCCCCGCGAGCTCGAGCGCGACTATATGCCGATAAGACCCCGGCGCGACGGGCGCGTCGGCTGCCTCGGCGGCCTGATGTACGCGACATTTATAATAAGCCTCAGCATAATCCTCGCCTGCGCGGCTTGGATGTGCGCCTCCGACGTGCTTGCCCTCAATAAGCCCGAGCACACGGCGACGGTGGTGCTCCCCAAGGAAATCTTCACCGAGCGCGAGGTCGACGTCCTCGACGACGACGGCAACGTGGTCGACACCGACACCGAGCTGGTCGCCGATATAGACTATGTCGCCACCCAGCTGAAGGACGCCGGAATCATAGAGTACAAATTCATGTTCAAGCTCTTCGCCGCCATCTCCGACGCCGAGACGAAGGTCGACCCCGGCACCTACGAGCTGAGCACCGCCTTCGACTACCGTGCAATAGTCAAGAAGATGACCGCCGGCAGCCCCTCTCAGCAGACGACGAAGCTGACCTTCCCGGAGGGCTACACAATGGAGCAGATGTTCACCCTGCTTGAGGAGAACGATATTTGCTCCAAGGAGGATCTCTACGAGCAGGCCGCGAACTACAAGTTCAGCTACTCGTTCATCGACGAGAACCTGATGGGCGACGCCTCCCGCCTCGAGGGCTTCCTCTTCCCGGATACCTACGAGTTCTACCAGGGCGAGCGGGCCTACAGCGTCATAAACAAGATGCTCTATAACTTCTACACCCGCTTCACCGCCGAGATGATAGAGAAGACCGAGAAGCGCGGCCTCACCATCCAGCAGCTCGTCACCATAGCCTCCATGATAGAGCGCGAGGCTGCCGACGACGAGGACCGCTACAACGTCGCCTCCGTCATATACAACCGACTCGCCCAGGGCATGCCCCTCCAGATCGACGCGACCATCCAGTATATACTGCCGGAGCGCGTCGCCGTCCTCACGGAGGCGGAGACGTCCATCGAGTCGCCGTACAACACCTACCTCAACACCGGCCTCCCGCCAACGCCGATAGCCAACCCCGGCATGGCCTCGATAAAGGCGGCGCTCGACCCGGCCGACACCAGCTACCTCTACTACGCTCTCGACACCGAGACCGGCACCCACCGCTTCTTCACCAACTACTCCGAGCACCAGGCCTTCGTGGCCACTCAGGACTATGAGGCCTACTATGCGTCCTGAGATTAAAAAGCCGGAGCTGCTCTCCCCGGCGGGGGACATGGAGCGGCTGGAGATGGCGCTGCACTACGGGGCCGACGCCGTCTACCTCGCGGGACAGCAGTACGGAATGCGCGCCTCGGCGGGCAATTTCAGCCCGGACGAGCTGAAAACCGCTATAGAGCTGGCGCACTCCGCGGGCAGGAGGGTGTACGTCACCTGCAACACCCTCCCCCGCGAGGACGAGCTGGCCGCGCTGCCGGAATTTCTGGAGAGCCTTGACGCCATTTGCGCCGACGCGCTCATAATCGCCGACCTCGGCGTCCTCGCCATGGCAAAGCGGCACGCGCCGCATGTGCCGGTGCACATCAGCACTCAGTTCGGCGTAGTGAACAGCGCGGCGGCAAACATGCTGTGCGACATGGGCGCGAAGCGCGTGGTGCTCGCGAGGGAGCTGAGCATGGACGAGCTGGCCTCCATCAGAGCGCACACCCCGCGGGAGCTGGAGCTTGAGGTGTTCGTCCACGGGGCGATGTGCGTCTCGTTCTCGGGGCGCTGCCTGCTCAGCAATTATATGACGGGGCGCGACGCCAACCGCGGCCAGTGCGCCCAGCCCTGCCGCTGGAAATACCGCCTGGTCGAGGAGAAGCGCCCCGGCGAGTACTTCGAGATTGGGGAGGACGGCGGCACATACATACTCAATTCGCGCGACATGTGCATGATAGAGCATATCCCGGAGCTGATTGCCGCCGGGGCCGACAGCCTCAAAATCGAGGGGCGCATGAAATCGGCCTATTACGCGGCGGCGGTGACCAACGCCTACCGCCACGCCGTCGACGAGGCGGCGGAGGGAGTGCCGCTCAGCGAGGCCTGGCGGCGCGAGGTGTTCATGCTCAGCCACCGCGAGTACTCCACCGGTTTTTTCTTCGGAGAACCGGGTCAGTACTACGGCGGCACCATGTACTCCGCGGGCGCCGACGTCTGCGCCGTTGTCGAGGGCGCAGCCCCCGGCGGCATGTTCAGGCTTACTCAGCGCAACCGCTTCTCCACGGGCGACAGCCTCGAGCTGCTCAGCCCCGACAGGCCGCCGGTTCCGTTCAGGGCCGGCAAAATGCTCGACGCCTCCGGCCTTGAGATAAGCTGCGCGCCCCACCCGATGATGGAATTTTTCATGCCCCTGCCCGACGGCGCGGCGCGCCTCTCCATCGTCAGAAAAATCAGGGAATAACGCATAAATATGCACAAAAACCCCCGCTTTCGCCCCGGTTCTGCTAGAAATATGAACTTTTTTGTTGGTTTTGTACAATGTCTATATTGACTAAAATGTGGCACCATCCGGCGGGTGAATCATACCACTTGCCAAACAAATCAAAATTATTAACAAAAAAATCGAAAAATTCTATTGAAAAATGCCACGAAAACGTGTATTATGTAAAATAACGAGCTAACACTCTCATATATTGCAGAGCTGGAGGAGAAAAAACTATGTCGAGCAGAATTTTTCAGAGCGTTATCGTCCAAATGAAGGAGGCCACCGACAGGTGCATCGGCATCGTCGACTACGACGGCTTCGTGGTCGCCTGCAGTGAGCTGGCCATGATAGGCTCGCGCATTGAGGATGTCCAGCTCCTCGCAGGGGAGAGCCAGGACAGGCTGTTCACCTCCGAAACCAGAACCTACAAGCTCCTTGGAAGCGTCAACAACCAGTACGACTACGCCGTCTTCGTCGACGGACGCGACGAGTTCGCGCGCTGCATCTGCGTGCTCGCCTCCGTCGCCTTCGACGAGGCCAAGACCAGCTATGAGGAAAAGCATAACATAGCCACCTTCGTCAAGAACATCATCTCCGACAACATACTGCCCGGCGACGTCTATGTCCGCGCGAAGGAGCTGCACTTCATCACCGATATCCCGCGCGCCGTGTTCCTCGTCCGGCAGACGGACAAGCCCAATGTCGCCGCCGTCGAGGTCGTGCAGAACCTCTTCCCCGACAAGCAGCGCGACTTCGTGCTCAACATCAACGAGACGGATATAGTCGTAATCAAGGAGATGGGCGGCAGCTTCGACGCCAAGGATCTCGACGAGATTGCCCGCGGCATAGAGAAGCAGCTCGAGAACGAGCTGGGCGTCAAGTGCTGTATAGGCATAGGCACCCCGGCGGGCCACCTGCGCGAGCTGGCCGACAGATACAAGGAGGCCCAGACCGCCATCGAGGTCGGCAAGGTGTTCGACGTCGAGAAGAATATCATCAACTACGAAAACCTGGGCATAGGGCGCATCATCTACCAGCTCCCCGTGACGCTGTGCGAGATGTTCCTGTCCGAGGTTTTCAAGAAAAACCCAATAGATTCGCTTGATCAGGAGACGCTCATCACTATCAGCAAGTTCTTTGAGAACAACCTCAACGTCTCGGAGACGTCGAGAAAGCTGTTCGTCCACAGAAACACGCTGGTCTACCGCCTTGAGAAGATAAAGAAGCTCACCGGCCTCGACCTGCGCGAGTTCGACGACGCCATTGTCTTCAAAGTCGCGCTGATGGTGAAGAAATACCTCAACTCCCAGGGAGTGAAATATTGAGCGCCACCCTTCCCGCGACAGGAGGCAACTTATGATTGAAATGAAGAGAGTCAGCATGGTGTACCAGAGCGGCGGCACCAAGGCAATAGACGATATAAGCCTCACCATACACGACGGCGAGTTCGTCTTCCTGGTCGGCCCCTCCGGCAGCGGCAAGACCACAATCATCAAAATGCTGACGGGTGAGATAGTCCCGGTCGAGGGCTCCATCGAGATAAACGGCTTCGAGCTCACCAAAATGAAGAGACGCAGCCTGCCGAAGCTGCGCCGCACGCTGGGCGTTATCTTCCAGGATTTCCGCCTTATCGAGGATAAGACCGTCTACGAGAACGTGGCCTTCGCCATGCACGTCGTGGGCGCGTCGAAAAAGGAGATAGACAAGCGCGTGCCGTATGTGCTTGAGCTTGTCGGCCTCACGGGCCGCGAGAAGCGCCTGCCGAGGGAGATCTCCGGCGGCGAGCAGCAGCGCGTGGCCATAGCCAGAGCGCTGGTGAACAATCCGCTCACCATCATAGCCGACGAGCCGACCGGCAACCTCGACCCGGCCAAGAGCCTTGAGCTGATGCTCCTGCTCGAGAAAATAAACGAGCTGGGCACCACGGTGCTCATCGTCACACACGAAAAAGAGCTGGTGAACTCGTTCTCAAAGCGCGTCGTCGCGCTTAACGCGGGCCACATTATCAGCGACGGAATGGACGGGTATTACAGCTATGAAGGTTAACAAAACAGGGTATCTGATAAAGGAAGGCTGCAAAAGCATATTCACCCACGGCTTTATGTCTTTTGCCTCCGTCACAATCATAATCGCCTGCCTGGTCATCATGGGCAGCTTCGCCCTCCTCTCGGTCAATATTGACGAGATGATTGTCCGCCTTGAGGAGGAAAACGACATCGTCTGCTTCGTAAACGAGGACCTCTCGCTGGAGGACGCCCAGGCCATCCAGCCCATACTCGAGACCATAGACAACGTAAACGGCGTCACCTTCGTCGACCGCGACACCGCCTTCGAGGACTTCATCGCCGATTACGACCCGGGCGTGTTTGAGGATATGGACTCCAGCGTCCTGAGACACCGCTACATAGTCAGCCTGAACGACATCACCCTCATGGCGCAGACCGAGGCAACGCTCCGCAGCGTCGACGGCATAGACGACGTCCGCGCCCACATCGACGTGGCGAACGCATTCATCTCCGTCCGCAACGTCGTGAGCGTCGTGTCGCTCATCATAGTCGCGATACTGGCCGTCGTGTCCATATTCATCATGGCCAACACGATCAAGCTCGCGAGCTTCGGCCGCAGGGAGGAGATTGCCATCATGAAGATGGTCGGCGCGACGAACTCGTTCATCCGTCTGCCGTTCATCATAGAGGGCCTCATCCTCGGCCTTTTGGGCGCGATTGTCGCATTCTTCATCGAGTGGGGCGTCTACGTCCTCGTGAACCGCGAGGTCACGGGCGGCATAGTCGGCGGCCTCGTCGAGATGATTCCGTTCACCGAGCTGATGTACCCGGTGCTGGGCGTGTTCCTCGGCGTGGGCGTCGTCGTCGGCGCCTTCGGCAGTACCATCGCCATAAGAAACTACCTGAAAGTCTGAGGGGAGACTGCGGGGAAAACCTCCATGCGGCGGAGGCTTTCGCAATATCCAGTGTGTCTAATGGAGGTAACCATGCGTAACAAAAAGCTTCGTGCCGGAATCTGCGTGTTCCTGGCGTTCCTCATGCTGCTCACCGTCTTCATGTCGGCCATAGCCAGCATAGGCGCCGCCGCAGTCAGCCAGTCCGATATTGACGCCTTGGAGCGCCAGAAAGAGGAGCTCACCACCAAGAAGAACTCCGTCTCCGTCCAGATAGCCGAGCTGCAGCAGCAGCAGGCCACCGTCCTCGAGCAGAAGGCCGCCCTCGACGAGCAGAACGAGCTCGCCCGCCAGGAAATCGAGGTCATAAACGAGCAGATCGAGCTATACGACGACCTCATCGAGCAGAAGGAAAAGGAGCTGGACGAGGCCATAGAGCTTGAGGAGTACCAGAAGGAGCGCTTCCAGACGCGCGTGCGCGCAATGGAGGAGCAGGGCGACATGGGCTATGTCGCGTTCGTGCTCCAGGCCGAGAGCTTCTCCGACCTGCTCACCAGAATAGACAATATCTCCGACATCATGCAGTCCGACAAGGCGCTGGAGGAGAAGTACATAGCCTCCCGCGAGAACGTCGAGAAGGTCAAGGCCGAGTACGAGGACTACCAGGCCGAGCAGATTGAAAAGCGCACCGAGCTTGAGGAGGACAAGGCCGAGCTTGAGAAGCAGATAGCCGAGGCCGAGGCCCTCGTCGCCGAGCTTGAGGAGGATATCGAGGCCTATACCGCCGAGTACGCCGCCAACGAGGCAGCCGAGCAGGCAATCCAGGCCGAGATCGACGAGATGACCGAGCAGTTCAACAAGCAGCAGCAGCTTCTGCAGCAGCAGGGCCAGACCGTCACCACCGGCTCCGGCTCCTTCATGAACCCGCTCTCCGGCTCCCACTATATCACCTCCGCCTTCGGCTGGCGCATCCACCCCATTTTCCAGACCAATAAATACCACGCGGGCATCGATATAGCCGCAAACTCCGGCGAGCCTATTTATGCCACCGACAGCGGCACCGTCCAGTCGGCGCTGTACAGCTCGTCCTACGGCAACTACGTCGTCATAAACCACGGCAACGGCTACACCACGCTTTACGCCCACATGAGCTCCATGGCCGTCTCTTCCGGCCAGACCGTGAGCAAGGGTCAGGTCATCGGCTACGTCGGCTCCACCGGCTGGAGCACCGGCCCGCACCTGCACTACGAGATATCCTACAACGGCACGAGGGTCGACCCCGAGAGCTACGTCAGCGGCTACATACCCTATTATTGATGTAAGCCCGCCACAGCTGCGTCCTCCGCGGAAATGCGCGGAGGACGCATTGATTTATCGCGGCAAACGGGGGAATATTAAAACCCGGAGGTCAGTATGAAAAAAACAGGCAGGATAATATCATATATAAGCGTCGCCCTCGTGACAGCGCTGCTGTGCTTTGCCGGCATGTCGCTGTGGCTGGTCAATATGGCCGGCGGCGCCGACAATCTTGAGCGCGGCGCGAAGCTCGTGCAGGCGCTGCGCGTCATTGATGAGAAATTCGTCGAGGAACCCGACCTCGACGCCGCCGTCGATACGGCGATAAGCGGCATGGTCGCGAGCCTCGGCGACAAATGGAGCTATTACATGACGGCCGACGAGTACGAGGCCTACACCCTCGCGTCGCAGAACAGCTACCGGGGCATAGGCGTCACCATCACCCCGGAGGAGCGGGGCTTCCGCGTCGTGAACGTCACGCGCGACACCCCCGCCTACGAGGCGGGCATATTGCCGGGCGAGCTGCTCACCGCCGTCGCCGGCGAGAGCACAGCCGGCATGACCACCGAGGAGCTGCAGACGCTGATTGCATCCTTCGGCGACGAGAGCTTCGAGCTGACCGTCGAGGACGAGAGCGGCGGCGCGCGCACCGTCTCAATCAGCACGGCCTCGGTGTATACCAGCCCCGTGAGCAGCATGATGCTCGACGGCGACGTCGGCTACATCATACTCAATAACTTCCGCTCCGGCTGCGCGGAGGACGCCATCGCCGCCATCGAGCAGCTGATGGCCGACGGCGCAAAGGCGTTGGTGTTCGATGTACGCTATAACGGCGGCGGATATGTGTATGAGATGACCGATTTGCTCGACTACCTGCTGCCGGAGGGCACCATATTCACGAGCGTCTCGCGCAGCGGCGAGACGGAGACCGTCGAGTCCGACGCCGACTGCGTCGAGCTGCCGATGGCCGTCCTGATAAACGACAGCAGCTACAGCGCCGCCGAGCTGTTCGCCGCGCAGCTGAGCGAATACGGCTGGGCGACCACGGTGGGTGAGGCGACTACAGGCAAGGGCCGCAGCCAGGTGAGCTATATTTTGTCCGACGGCAGCGCCCTGCACATCTCGCACGAGGCCTACCTGACGTCCAAGGGAGTCGACCTCGCGGCGGAGGGCGGCATAGACCCGGACATCGCCGTCGATTTGAGCGATGAGGACAAGCTGAATCTCTACTACGGCCTGCTCAAGCCAGAGGACGACGCGCAGCTGCGTGCCGCCGTCGAGGCCGTGTCGTGACAGGGCTTGACTTGGGATGATACAATATAAAATAGTCAAATTCAGCCTAGCCCCAAGGAGGTAGACATGCACAGGAGAAAAATCGGCACAATACTGTGCACGGCGCTCTGCGCCGCGCTGTTTGCCGCGGCCATCGGCGGCAGCAGCGCCCTCGGAGCCAGCCAGTCGCAGATAGACGCGCTCGAGCGCCAGAAGGAGGAGCTGGTCGCCCAGAAAGAGGAGACCGCCGGCAAAATGCAGGAGCTTGAGCAGCAGCAGGCCACCGCCATGGAGCGCAAGGCCGTGCTCGACGAGCAGAATACGCTGACCGTCGAGGAGATTGAGCTGGTAAACGAGCAGATTGATATTTACGACGGCCTCATAGCCGAGAAGGAGACAGAGCTCGCCGAGGCGAGGGAGCTTGAGGCCTACCAGAAGGAGCGCTTCCGCACCCGCGTGCGCGCCATGGAGGAGCAGGGCGACATGGGCTACGTCGCGTTCGTGCTCCAGGCCGAGAGCTTCTCCGATCTGCTGACAAGAATAGACAACGTCTCCGATATAATGCAGTCGGATAAAAAGCTGGAGGAGAAATACATAGCCTCGCGCGAGAACGTCGAGCAGGTCAAGGCCGAGTACGAGGAGTACCAGGCCGGGCAGCTGGAAAAGCGCACTGAGCTTGAGGAGCTGCAAATCCAGCTCGAGGCGCAGATAGAGGAGGCCACGGCCATCATCCTCGAGCTGCAGGAGGGTATCGACGCCTACCGCGAGATGCTCGACGAGAACGAGGCCATGGAGCAGGAGCTGCAGTCGCAGATAGACGATATGATAGCCGAGCTGGAGCGCCAGCAGGCGAGCCAGGGCTACGGCAGCATAGTCGGCACCGGCACATATATATGGCCGCTCCCGGGCTACAACCCCGGCAGCGCCTACGGCTGGCGCATGCACCCCATACTCGGTGAGATGCGCTTCCACTCCGGTGAGGACATAGGCGCGCCGTCCGGCACGCCGATACTCGCGGCCGACGGCGGCAGCGTCATCCTCGCGGGCTGGAACGGCGGCTACGGCAACTGCGTCATGATCAGCCACGGCGACGGGCGCGTCACACTCTACGGCCACATGAGCTCCATAGCCGTGAGCTACGGTCAGGCCGTCACGCAGGGGCAGGTCATAGGCTATGTCGGCTCCACCGGCCTCTCCACAGGCCCGCACCTGCATTTCGAGACGCATGTCAACGGCGCCACCACCGACCCTAAGGGCTATTTCAGCTTCGGATGAGGCGGTCAAATCGCGGCGCTTGACAGTCCAGCATAAAATCATTATAATATCAAACCAGTAAATAACCGTGTTGGAGGGTAATATAAATGGCAAACGAAGCTAGGTACAAGATGAGTCAGGAGCGCTTCGAGGAGCTGCAGAAGGAGCTTCACTATCTGCAGACCACGAGGGAAAAGGAAGTCGCGGAGCAGATTAAGGAGGCGCGCAGCTTCGGCGACCTCTCCGAGAACAGCGAGTACGACGAGGCCAAGACCGAGCAGGGCAAGCTCTACTCCCGCATTGCCGAGGTCGAGAACCTCATCGAGAACGCCGAGATTATCGAGCGCAGCTACGAGACCGGCAAGGTCGTCATCGGCAGCACCGTGCGCGTGCGCGACGTTGAAGAGGGCATAGAGGAGGAGTACACCATAGTCGGCTCCCAGGAGGCCGACCCCATGTCCGGCCGCATCTCTGACGACAGCCCCTTCGGCCGCGGCCTGATGGGCCACCTCGTCGGCGAGACCGTCTCCGTCGACGCGCCCGCAGGCGTCCTCAAGTTCGAGATACTCTCCATCACCAACGACTGAGCGCGGAGGTACAGAGAGATATGAGTGAAGAGATACAGAGCACCCAGCAGACCGAGGACTATTCCGAGGTCGTCAGAGTCCGCCGCGAGAAGCTCGCAAAGCTGCAGAGCGAGGGGCGCGACCCCTACCAGATAACCAAGTTCACCCGCACCGCCTGGACTTCCGATATAAAGGACGACTTTGAGAACTACGAGAACAAGGACGTCGTCGTCGCCGGCCGCATCATGTCCAAGCGCGACATGGGCAAGGCGTTTTTTGCCGATTTGCAGGACGGCAAGGGCCGCATCCAGCTCTACGTCCGCGTCAACGACCTCGGCGACGAGGCCTTCCAGGAGTTCAAAAAGTGGGATATAGGCGACATCATCGGCGCCGAGGGCTTCGCCTTCCGCACCAGAAGGGGCGAAATCAGCGTCCACTGCCGCAGCGTCAAGCTGCTCAGCAAGTCGCTGCTGCCGCTGCCCGAGAAATTCCACGGCCTCACCGACGTCGAGACCCGCTACCGCCAGCGCTACGTCGACCTCATCATGAACCCCGAGGTGCGCCGCACCTTCGAGCTGCGCAGCCGCTTTATCTCATATGTCCGCAGCTTCCTCAACGGACGCGGCTATATCGAGGTCGAGACCCCGGTGCTGAACACCATCTCCGGCGGCGCCACCGCCCGCCCGTTCATCACCCACCACAATACGCTCAATATCGATACGTACATGCGTATCGCCACCGAGCTGCACCTCAAGCGCCTCATAGTCGGCGGCATGGGGCGCGTTTACGAGATAGGCCGCATCTTCCGCAACGAGGGTATGGACACCCGCCACAACCCGGAGTTTACCACCGTCGAGCTCGACGAGTCCTACGCCGACTTCAACGACATGATGGATTTGTTTGAGGCTCTGCTCTCCGGCGCCGCCATGGAGCTGCTCGGCACATATAAGACCACCTGGCAGGGCGAGGAGATAGACCTCACCCCCGGCTGGCGCCGCATGACCATGGCCGAGGCCGTGAAGGAGTACCTCGGCGTCGACTTCATGGCCATAGAGGACGACGCGGAGGCCGTCGCCGCCGCGAAGCAGCTTGGCGTCGATATGGACGGCGTCGAGCCCACCTGGGGTCACGCGCTGTACGAGTGCTTCGACCAGAAGGTCGAGGAGAAGCTGGTGCAGCCCACCTTCATCACCATGCACCCCGTCGA
>CALWXY010000135.1 GCA_944385595.1 uncultured Oscillospiraceae bacterium | reverse complement strand
GAGGATGAAGACGGCGCTGGCCGTGGCCATGAGCCACGGCGCGAAGCTGCTCGTTCTCGACGAGGCCACCTCCGGGCTGGACGTCGTTGCGCGCGACGAGCTGCTCGACACTCTGCTCGATTACATCTCCGACGGGGAGAGGAGTGTGCTGATTTCGTCGCACATAGTGACCGACCTCGAGAAAATCTGCGACTACATCTGCTTCATCCACAGGGGGAAGCGCCTGTTTCTCGAGGAAAAGGACGAACTGCTCGACAAATACTGCGTGGTGCGCTGCCCGCGCGCGGAGCTGGAGCGCATACCGGCGGAGGGCATAGTCGGCTGCCGCCGCAGCGAGTTCGGCGCGGAGGCTCTCGTTGAGCGCGCCTGCCTGCCGCGCTGCATGACCGCCGAGCGCGCGGGCATAGAGGATATAATTCTGTATTTTGTGAGGGGTGAGCGGGTATGATGAGTGTAATCAGGTCGGATTTCAGCATAATGAAGGCCGAGAACAAGCTGGCGCTGTTGCTGCCGCTTCTGTACGCGGCCATGAGTGTGGTCAATATGTTTTTTCGCGCCTTCTGCATACTGTTCGTGGTTACTCTGGTGCTCTCGGCAATGACCTATAACGAGCGCAGCGGCTTTGAGCGCTATATGTCGGCGCTGCCGCTGGGCCGCCGCGCGGCGGTGACCGCCCGCTACGCCGAGGCCGTGGGCCTCACGCTGCTGCTCCTTGCCGCGGAGTTCGCGCTCTCGCAGCTCGGCCTGGGAGAGACGGGGAAGATGAGTCTCACCGAGGCGCTCACCCTGTTCGGCATGGCAACAATCTATATTGCCGTCGCGCTGCCGTTCGCGTTCAGGCTGGGCGTCGAGCGCTCGCGCATCACGACAATGCTGGGCATGGTCATAATCGCGGCGGTGTTTGTGTCGATTGTCGGCATAGATGTGAGCGGAGCGCTGCCCAGGGCTCTTGAGATAGCGCCTAAGCTGCTGGCGCCGCTGGGAATAATCCTCGTCATGGTCTCATATGTATTGTCGGTGCGCTTTTACGAGCGCAGGGAATTTTGATACACCCGGCTGGGATGAATAAAATTCTTTGCTTTTTCTTCACAGCTGTTTACAAACGGTAAAGTTTGGCGTATAATAAAGACATATCAAACGTATCATACGTTTCATAGGTTTTGAAAAATTGGAGGAATAGCTGTGAAAATAGCGATTAACGGATTCGGCAGAATTGGACGTCTGGTGCTCAGAGCCGGTATAGGCATGGAGGGACTTGAGTTCGTCGGCATCAACGACCTGCTCGAGCCTGAGTACATGGCATACATGCTCAGATACGACACCGTGCATGGCCGATTCGACGGCACTGTCTCCTATACCGACAGCAGCCTCATAGTCAACGGACATGAGATAAAGACCTTCAGCGAGAAGGATCCGTCCGCTCTGCCCTGGGGCGAGCTGGGAGTCGACATCGTCGTCGAGTCCACAGGTATATTCACGACCATGGAGAAGGCCGAGGCCCACATCAAGGCCGGCGCGAAGCGCGTCGTCATCTCCGCCCCGTCGAAGGACGCCCCCATGTTCGTCATGGGCGTCAACAACGAGACCTTCACCCCCGATATGAAGATAGTCTCCAACGCGAGCTGCACCACCAACTGCCTCGCGCCTCTGGCCAAGGTCATCAACGACAAGTTCGGCATAGAGTCCGGACTGATGACCACCGTCCACGCCGTCACCGGCACCCAGCGCACTGTCGACGGCATCAGCAAAAAGGATTGGCGTGAGGGCCGCGCCTCCGACAACATCATCCCCTCCAGCACCGGCGCCGCCAAGGCCGTCGGCAAGGTCATCCCCGCGCTCGCGGGCAAGCTGACCGGCATGTCCTTCCGCGTGCCGACGCTGGACGTCTCCGTCGTCGACCTCACCGTCAACCTCAAGACGCCCACCACCTACGACGCCATCTGCGCCGCCATCAAGGAGGCCTCCGAGAACGAGTTCAAGGGCTACATCGGCTACACCGACGAGGCCGTCGTCTCCAGCGACTTCCTCGATTGCCCGCAGAACTGCGTGTTCGACGCGAGCAGCGGCATCATGCTGAACGACACCTTCGTCAAGCTCGTCGCCTGGTACGACAACGAGTGGGGCTACAGCCTCCGCGTCCTCGACCTGATCAAGTATATCGGCAGCGTCGTCAACAAGTAAATCAAATTTACCGCCGGGCATTTTCGCAAGCGAAAATACCGCTTCGCTCAAAAAGCCTGATTTCTCAGGCTTTTTGACGGCGGCTTATCCAATTCGAGGCGGGCCTTGCCCCCTCGAGCTCCCCCGCTGCATACTATGGTTATAGTCAGGGAGCGGGTTTTTCGACAGTCTCAAAAAGCTCCGGGTCATCTGACCCGGAGCTTTTTTCGTTTTTCGTATGTGCGGTGTGTCAGCAGGTGGCGCCGCCGACAGTGTGCTTCTCAGCGCCGATGATCTCGTCGCGGCGCTCAAGCAGCTCGTTGCCGAGGAGCTGGCGCTCGACGTTCTCGAGGCCGAGGCGGTTGACGGTATCCTGGAAGCGCTCGCCGGTGATACCCTGGTCGCGGAAGAGGAGGATGGCCTTCTCGATGATGGCGATGACCTGATCCTTATCAGTGAAGATGGGGCTGAGGAACTGGCCGCGGGCGACCTTCTTCCCCCAGCGGCCGCCGACGTAGATGCGGTAGCCGTAGGTGCTGTCGTCGACGGCGTGGAAGGGGCACTTGCCGACGCAGCGGCCGCAGTGGTTGCACTCGTCGCCGAAGGAGACCTTGCCGTCGACGACGGAGGCGGAGTGGATGGGGCAGGTCTCGACAATCTGGCACTTTTTGCAGCCGCGGCACTTGTCGAGGTCGACCTTGGGCACGCGCTGGCCGACGATGCCGAGATCGTTCAGGTCGGGCTTGACGCAGTTGTTCGGGCAGCCGCCGACGGCGATTTTGAACTTGTGCGGCAGCTTGACGCCGTGGTAGCCCTTGTAGAAGAGCTCGTGGATCTCGCGGGAGAGGGCGAAGGTGTCGATGTTGCCGTACTGGCAGGTGGTGCCCTTGCAGGAGACGACGGGGCGGACCTTGGAGCCGGTGCCGCCCGTCTCGAGGCCGTGCTCGGCGAGGAAGGCCTGAAGGGGCTTTATGTTCTCGTAGGGGATGCCCTGAATCTCAACGGTGAGACGGGTGGTCATGGCGACCTCGCCGGTGCCGAAGCGCTCGGCGGCCTCGCCGAGGGCCTTGGCCTCATCAGCGCTTATTTTGCCGTTGACGGTGATGACGCGGGCGTTGAAGCGATCGGGGGTGTTCTTGTCCCAGAGGAAGCCCTCGGCCTTGACAGCGGTTTTCTGCTCGGCGGTGACGGGCTCCTTGCCGGCGTTGGGGTTCACGATGGAGTCGAGCACTTCGCAGGCGAGCTCAATGGTGTCGAAGCAGCGGCGGTCGCCGTCTTTTTTGTATTTGGGGGTGAGCTCGGAGCAGAGGGTGCTGCCGAGTCTGGCCTCAAACTTCTGCGCGAGCTGGGCGCAGGTCTCTTTGAAGCCCTCGGTGGAGTGGGCGTCCTTCTTGATGAGGAGCTGGCCTATGACGGCGACAGCGCCGGCCAGAGCGCCGCAGACGTTGCCGCAGCCGATGCCGCTGCCGAAGCCGCCCACGAGCTTTGCGCTCTCGGGACTGAGCCCGAGGCCGTATTCGTCGTTAGCGCCGAGCAGCATAGCCTCAGCGCAGGTCATATTCTGTTCCACATAGTACTTGTAGACTTTATCTTTGAGCATGTTCCGACCTCCGTTCTTAAATTCCGCATACCACATACATTATATCTTAACATCGTCAAAACATCAACAATTATTTGACTTTTGGATAAATTAACAGGCGGAGCCGTGCTCCGCCTGCCTTCACTTGTTTTTGGCGACAATATGCTCGCCGACTGTGTAGACGTTTCCCGCGCCGATGGTGAGGATGAGGTCGCCGGGTGAGGCCGTCCAGCGGAGGCTTTTCTCCAGCTCGTCGAAGGTGGGGAAATAGAGCGAGTTAGGAATCTCGCGCGCGAGGTCGGAAGAGGAGATGCCGAGCGTATTTTTCTCGCGGGCGGCGTAGATCTCGGCGAGATAGGTGAGATTCGGCCTGCGGAGCTGCTCCACGAAGTCGCCGAAGAGGGCCTTGGTGCGGGTGTAGGTGTGGGGCTGGAACACGGCGATGATGCGCTTGTAGCCGAGCGGCTCGACGGCGTCGAACAGCGCCTTGAGCTCGCCGGGGTGGTGGGCGTAATCGTCGTAGACGTCGGCGCCGTTGTACTTGCCCTTGAACACGAAGCGCCTGCCGGCGCCGGTGAAGCCCGCGAGGCCGTATTTGACGGAGTTCGGCGAGATGCCGACGCAGATGGCGGCGGCGGTGGCGGCGAGGGCGTTTTTGACGTTGTGCACGCCCGGCACCTGCAGGCCGATGTGCTGGAAAAACTCGCCTTTGTAGTAGACGTCGAACTCGGACTGGTCGCCGTTGCTGGTGATGTTCTCGGCGTGGACGTCGGCCTCCGGGGAGAGGCCGAAGGTCATGACGCGGCGATTTATACCGGCGAGGGCATCCATGGTGTTTTTGTCGTCAATATTGGCGACGACGCAGCCGCGGTCAGCGGGCACAAGCTCGGCGAAGCGGCGGAAGGAGCGCTTTATGTCCTCGAGATCCTTGAAGAAGTCGAGGTGATCCTCCTCGATGTTCAGTATGACGGCGACGGTGGGGGAGAAGCTGAGGAAGGAGTTGTAGTACTCACAGGCCTCGAGGATGATGGTGTCGCCGTTGCCGACGCGGTGCCCGGCCTTGAGCAGCGGGAGCGTGCCGCCAATCATGACGGTGGGGTCGCGGTCGGCGGCCATGAGAATGTGGGTGGACATGGAGGTGGTGGTGGTTTTGCCGTGGGTGCCGGCTATGCAGATGGCGTTTTTGTAGTCGCGCATGAGCGTGCCCCAGGCCTGGGTGCGCTCGAATACCGGGATGCCGCGGCGGTGGGCCTCGACAATCTCGACGTTGTCGTCATGGACGGCGGCGGTGCGGACTACGAACTCGGCGTCGGGCGCGATGTTGGCCGCGTCGTGGCCGATGCAGACCTCTATGCCTTTGCGGCGGAGGGAGAGGACCTTGTCGCTCTCGTTCATATCGGAGCCCCTGATGACGAGGCCCATGCCGGAGAGCACCTCCGCGAGCGGCGACATGGATACGCCGCCTATGCCTATGAGGTGGCCTTTGGCGCCGGGTCTCAGATAATCGGAGAAGGAAGTCATCAAATCATACTCCTTAAAGAAAGATTGTAATTACGGAGACAATATATTATAATGCTAATGC
Source organism: uncultured Oscillospiraceae bacterium (assembly GCA_944385595.1). GTDB lineage: Bacteria > Bacillota > Clostridia > Oscillospirales > Oscillospiraceae > Heteroscillospira. Next base: position 2,172 of record CALWXY010000135.1, on the reverse strand, counting down.
CCTCATTTTACAATAGGCTTATTATATCGAAGGAGGACTGAAATATGCGGGTTTTGCTGCTCAGCGTCACCGCCGGATACGGGCACATATCCACGGCCAAGGCCATAGCGGAGGAATTTGCCGCCAGAGGAATAACTGCGGATGTCGTCGATCTGTATCAGCAGATAAGCCGCCTGACATACGACATAATCGACAACGGCTACCTGTTCTCGATTAAACACTTCAAATACGGCTTCAAGCAGGCCTACGAGCACATGGAGAACAGCGAGACGATGCGTAAGCTGGCCTCGTTTTTCACCTCGAACGACCTCATAGCCTCCCGCATGGCGAGACGGCTGCACGAGGCCGCGCCGGACGTCATCATCTCGACGCACCCCTTCGCGGGACAGGTGCTAAACAAGCTCAAGGAGCAGGGCATACTCCACATACCGTGCATAGGCGTCATCACCGACTACTGCATACACCCCGGCTGGGAGGACTGCGGCGCGATAGAGTATATAGTCACAGCGAGCGAGCTGCTGAATTACGTCGCGGAGAAGAAGAACATCCGCTCCGAGCAGATTGCGCCGCTGGGCATACCGGCCCGCCCCAAGTTCAGGAAGAAGATTCCCAAGGCCGAGGCGCGCGCCGCGCTGGGGCTCGACCCGGAGAAGAGGATAGTCCTCATCATGGGCGGCAGCATGGGCTTCGGCAATATGGTGCACAACGTGAGCGCCATAGACCACATGAACGCCGACCTGCAGATAGTCTGCATCTGCGGCAATAACGACAAGCTCCGCAAGCAGCTGACCTATCTCAAGACGAATTCGCCCATAGTCGTGCGCGGCTTCGTCGACAATGTCGACGTCTACATGGACGCCGCCGACTGCATAGTCACAAAGCCGGGCGGCCTGACCGTCACGGAGGCGCTGTGCAAAAGGCTGCCGATGATACTGGTGAACCCCATCCCCGGCCACGAGGAGCGCAACGTGGAGTTTCTGATGAATAACGGCGCGGCGCTGCGCGTCTCGCCGAATTTCTCTGTGTGTGAGGCGGTCTACTATCTGAATACCCGCCCGGAGCGGCTGGAGCTGATGAGCCGCTGCATCGAGCTGGTCGCAAAGCCGGACGCCGCCGAGAGAATCTGCGACCTCGCCGAGTCGCTGTGCAGGCAATGAGGCTCGCTCCATGCGCCGAGTGGACGCTGCGCAAGCTGACTGAGGCGGGATACGAGGCCTACGCCGTCGGCGGCTGCTGCCGCGACGCGCTGATCGGCAGAGAGCCGCAGGACTGGGATGTCTGCACCTCAGCCGAGCCGGAGAAGCTGCTCGAGGTTTTCCCGGACGCCATCCCCACAGGTCTCAAACACGGCACAGTCACAGTCCGCGCGCCCGGCGCGCTGGTCGAGGTCACGACCTACAGGGTAGACGGCGAGTACCGCGACCACCGCAGGCCGGAAGAGGTGCGCTTCACGCGCAGCCTGAGGGAGGACCTCGCGCGGCGCGACTTCACGATGAACGCCATAGCCTGTCCGCTCTCCGGCGAGCTGGTCGACCCCTTCGGCGGAGCGCGCGACATAGCCGCGCGCCTCATACGCTGTGTCGGCGAGCCGGAGCGGCGCTTTGCGGAGGACGCGCTGCGCATGTTCCGCGCGGTGCGATTCTCGGCGCAGCTGGGCTTTGAGCTGGAGCCGGGACTTCTGGCGGCGGCGCGCGCCCTCGCCGCGACGGCGGACTTCGTCGCCGCCGAGCGGGTCTGGGCGGAGACGAAAAAAGCCCTGCTGTCCGAGCGTCCGGAGCGCATGTCGCTTGCCGTGGAGCTGGGGCTGTACCGCCGCTTCCTCGGCGCGGACGGCGGGATTCCCAAATTGGAAATGCTCTCAGCGCTGCCGGCGGATGAGACGATACGCGCCGCCGCGTTCTGCGCCGCCGTGCGCCGGGCGGGATATTCCGTGCCAGCCGGGGAGCTGATGCGCTCGCTGCGCGCGCCGGGCGAGGTTATAAGAGCCTGCGCCGCCGCGCTCGACCCGGAGCCGGTGTGGCAGCGCTGCGATTCGATGCCGGAGATAGCCGCCGCTGTCGGCAGAGAGCGCGCGCTGAGCGCCGCCGCCGCTATGGAGGCCTGCAGCCTCGCGGGCAGCTTCTCCGCGATGGAAGAGCTGCTTGAGTCGGGCAGCTGCCTCGCGGTGTCCGA
>CALWXY010000134.1 GCA_944385595.1 uncultured Oscillospiraceae bacterium | reverse complement strand
CCCTCATCGGCACCTACGGTCTGTGGCCGATTTTCGACAGCGACAGCTTCAACAATATGCGCTCCGGGCACGACAGTCAGGACGAGGAGCTATCCCCCGCCCTCTGCCGCAAGATACTTGAAAAATTCGAGTCCCCCAGCCCGTGGCTGATGAAAAAGCTCGCCTCCCGCACCGCGAAGATCCTCGAGCAGGACGGCGGCCCTGGCAGCGGCTTCCCCGCCGCCATGGATGAGCTGGCGGAGCTGTGCATCGGCAGCGTGACGCTGCTCGTGCGCGACGAAAACAGTATGGAGGTGAGCGGATGAAGCTATTTGCAATGGGCGGCGCTCAAATCACCGGCCCGCTGGTGTTCCGGCGGAGCTTCGACCCGCAGGATTTTCTCTGCGAGCCGGAGCTGGCCGCCGGCTTTGCCTATCAGCAGCTCAGGCAGCTCTCCGCCTGGGACAGATACAGCGGCGAGCTGCTGTATCAGGCGGTGTTCATGCCGGAGCTGTGCCTCGGCGGTCTGGCGCTTGAGTCGCCGGGCGACTACTTCCGTCTTGCCGCGCTGGAGACTCTCGGCGAGGCCGAGGCCGAGGCCGTTGGCCGTCTCGGCGAGGGCGATGACGCCCGGCGCCTGCTGAGCGCCGTGTGGGACATCGCCTCCGCAGCCGTGCCCGGCGACGCCGCCGACAGGGACCGGCTCTTCATCATCCTCGCCGCCGGATATTTTCTGGCGCGCTCCACGCCGTTTGAGCGGCCGATAAGTCCGCGCGAGGCCGCGGCGGCCTACCGCAAGCGCCCGATTGAGCGCGACGCCGGACAGTGGCTGCAGCTGCGCCCCGGCGCGGTTCTGCCGGAGGCGCAGGATGAGCCTTACAGGATCCTGCTCGACGAGCGCCGCCGCGCCGCCCTGCCGGACGGCGAGGAGCTGTCGCTCTGCCGCCTCTCTGCGCCGCGCGACGCCCCCATCCGGCTCGAGCTGTACGGAGGGAAATACGACGACAGCCCGCAGCGCGTGCTTATCGCGCCGGGCGATTACCGCTATCTCACCCTCGCCGGGGGACGGCCCGTGCATCTGCACCCAATCCAGGCCGAGAACGGCTACTGCACCATGGTGCGGCGCGGCGGCGAGCTGTTCACCCGCATGTACGGCGGCGAGTGGAGCAGCGCCGCACTGGAGCGCGAGCTGGTGAGCTTCGCGCCGGAGCAGGACGGCGGCGGCTACATAGCCGTGCTGCCGAACGGCAAGCTGGAGCTGTCGCACTACTCGCTCGGGCGGCTGCCCGCCGTTGCGCGCCGGCTGCGCTCCGGCACGGCGGTCGAGGCCGACATTCGCGGCGCTGCCTGTCTGGTGCTGCTCAGCGACGGGACGGTGGTCTCGAATCTGGCCGACCTGCACGCCGGCGGGCTGAGCCGCCTCGACGCGCTGCCGTATATGAAAAGGAGGTAGAAGCTGTGGACAAGACCGATACCCGCACCGTTATGGAGCAGGTCATTGAGAGCTGCCGCCGCGCATACGAGGCGCGGATGCCGCTCATAATGCTCGACACCATGGAGTACGAGCCTGTGGAGGAGATTGCGCTCTCCGGGCAGCTGGTCGCCCCGGTGCTGAGCGTGGAGGATCCCTTTGGGGACAAGGAGATGGCCTACTACAGCTTCCTCGGCGAGCGGCCCGACCGTCTCTCCCGCTGCGTGAACCTCTCGTTCAGGCACGAGGATCTGCGCGCTGTGCAGCAGCTCTCCGGAGATCTCGACGCCTGCGGCAACCCCGGCATTTTCATCATCGCGCTCAGCAGCTGCCCGCCCTCCGACGAGGGCCGCAGGCTCGAAAACCTGCGAGCCTATGTGCGCAGCTATCTCTCCTGCCGCGACAACAGCTCGCCCCTGCGCTGCAGCTGCGTGCTGCTCTACGGCGACATCTCGGCCCTCACGCCGGATTTGCTGCCGTACACCGAGATAGTCGAGCTGCCGTTCCCGCGCAAGCGCGAGATAATCGCGCTCATACGCGACATGCTGCTCGGCTCCGGCCACGGGCCTCTGCCCGAGGACGAAATACAGCAGCTCGCCTCCGACCTCTCCGGCCTCGGCCTCTGCGAGGCGCGGCGGCTGATTTTCCGCCTGATCAGCGTGCGCACCGCGCGCGGCGAGCTGCTGATTGACAGCACCGCCGAGCGCAGAAAGACGGTGCTGTCCGTCAAAAAGCAGTCGCTTCTGCGAAACGGCGGCCTGCTCGAGCTGTGCGAGGCGGAGAGCGGCTCTCTCGCCGGTATGGAGAGCTATATAAAGTGGGTGAAGTCCCGGCGCGACAGTATGCAGCAGCCGGAGGACTATCTGCTGCAGCGCGGCAACACCCCGCCCAACGGCGTCCTGCTCTGCGGCGTGCCCGGCTGCGGCAAGTCCGAGGCGGCGAAGCTGCTCTACACATATTGGGACAGGCGTCTGCCCCTGCTGAAGCTCAGCGTCGACCAGCTCATGGGCGGCTACGTCGGCGACTCCGAGCGCAATATGCGAACGGCCCTCAGGCAGGCCGAGGCCATGGCGCCGTGCATAGTCTGGATTGATGAGCTCGACAAGGGCTTCAGCGCCGCGGCCTCCGGCGGCGGGGACAACGGCACCTTCAAGCGCATGTTCGGGCGTCTGCTGTCGTGGATGCAGGACAACAGGCGCGCCTGCTTCATCTTCGCAACAGCCAACGACATCAGCCACCTGCCCGACGAATTCTTCCGCAGCGGGCGCTTTGACGAGCTTTTTTCCGTATATCTCCCCACCGGCGCGGAGTGCCGCGGCATATTCCGCGAGCAGATGCGCCGCGCCGACGAGCGCCGTCGCACCGAGGCCGAGGACCGCGGCCTCGCCCCCGAGGACTTCCCGCCCCCGCTGTTCGACAACGGCAGCAACGGCGGCGAGGGCGACAGCGCCGAGAACGACTGCTACAGCGACGAGCACTGCCTTGAGAAGATCACGGCGGCATTTGCCGAGTCCGGCAAGTTCCTCACCGGCGCGGACATCACCAAAATCGTGAACACCGTCCTGCTTGAGCTGAACTCCAGCCCCGCCGCCCCGATAAAGGCCGGCGAGTGGTGCGCCAAGCTCTGCGCGCTCGCAAAGTCGCCCACGCTCTCGACCTACGGCAGCGGCAGCGCCTCGCTCGACTCCATCGCCGTCTGCTATCTGCGGCTTTTGGGGCGCAATTTCGTCTCCGCGAGCGCGGACACGCTGTTCGACAGGCGCCATTTCAGGCGCAGCTACGACGAGGCACACAGCCGCGTGCATGTGAGCTACGCCCCGCCCGAAAATTTTGAGCGCCCCTCCGACCCATACGACCTCGCGCTTTACGAGGAGCTGCTCAGCCGCTTCCCCCGCATAGCCGACCGCATGGAAAACGCGGCGCTCGAGCGGCTCTGCTCCGACTGAGGGGGTGGGCGTGTGCGGGATATCAGTCTCACCGAACAGACGGCGCTGATGGCGTCGCTCAGCGCGGAGGGCCTCGGCTGCGAGGCCGCGCTCAGCCGCGCCTACTGCGAGCTGACCGGCTCGCCGAACGTCTCCGGGCTGCTCATGTCGGCGAAGCTCATCGACACCGCCGCCGATTTCAGCTCGTGGCTCGAGCTGGCCGAGCGCGACGGCGCGGCCTTTCCCATGAGCTTTGTCCGCGACCTGGCCGAGCGCGCGCCTCAGGCCGAGCGGCGGCGCGAGCTTGAGCAGTTTGTTCTGCTGCTGCGCGCCATGCGCGACGACGAGAGCGAGCTGCCGAATCAGCTCTCCGAGGATGAGCTGGCGCGGCTCGCCGGGCGGGAGCTCGGCTCCGTCCCCATGCCGCAGCCTGTGGAAATCACGGCGGATGACCGCCGCGCCCACGCTCTGCTCGAGCGGCGCAGCGGCAGGCACGTCCGCTCACTCTGGGAGGCCATGGCGCTGTATATCGCGGCGCTGCGCTCCGGGATGGCGCCAATACCCACACTTGGACAGTACGCCTCCGCCGTCTGCGGCAGGCAGGCGGTGCACAGAGCCGCGGCCTCC